>JBAZRT010000022.1:0-13301 GCA_041662765.1 Parcubacteria group bacterium | reverse complement strand
CGTTCCGGTTCCGCCTCCCATAGCGCAGGTGACGAAAACCATGTCAGCACCCTTGAGAACTTCGGCGATTTCATCCCGGTTTTCTTCGGCTGCCTGGCGGCCGATTTCAGGATTCATTCCGGCTCCCAATCCTTTGGTAAGGTTTTTTCCTATATGAATCTTTTCCGCCGCCCTTGAATGGTGCAGATCTTGAGCATCCGTGTTGATCGCCACAAATTCAACACCCCGCAGTTTGCACTCGATCATTCGGCTGATTGCGTTGTTTCCTGATCCTCCCACGCCAACTACTTTTATTCTCGCAAATGTTTCAATTTCTGGTTTTACTTCGGCCATAGTATTTTTTAAGTGTAATTTAGCCTTAATTGGCTAGTAAAATACACTAGCATAACCGGCTTTAATGTGTCAAGAATTGATACAAAGATTGGTATTTTAAAAATTCCAAGCCCAATATCCAACAAAATCCCAAACTTCAAACTCCCAAAATTTTAGCTTTGGAGCTTGGGACTTTATTTGTCATTTTTATTTTGGATTTTGGATTCGAGTTTTTTCTTATGGCAAAAACTTTCGAAGCCATCCCTTCATCTTTTCCACTGTTTTTCCCATATTTGGAAGATTGTCCATTCCGGGAAGTTTCATATTTGAAGAAGAATGCGTCGGCATTTCTTCCATGCCCCAAAGCGCCAGCCCAACAGCCGAAACAAAACTTGGCTCATCCACCTTGTCAACGATGCCCCCAAGGTCCGTTGGAAACCCGGTCTGAGCAGGAAGACGAAGAATCTTCTTAGCGATATCCACAGCGCCGGGAAGTTTTGCTCCTCCCCCGACAAGCACTGCGCCCGCCGGAAGCATTCCTGAACGTCCAGTTTTTCGAAGCTCCTTGTCAACCAGCGTGAATATTTCTTCAAGCCGCGCCTCGATGATTTCCGCTATGTGATGGCGAGAAATTTCCCCTTCCTCATTTTGGTCTATCTCGGCCAGATTTATTTGTTCTTTCTTGCCGATTTCATCAGGAAGCGCCGAGCCATAATTGATCTTCACTTTTTCCGCCACATCAATCGAAGTTCGAAGACCAATTGCGATATCGTTTGTGATGTGCCCGCTACCGATCGGAACCACCCCCATTTGAACCAATTCCCCTTCCTCAAAAACTATGAAATTCGTCGTTCCGCCTCCCATATCAACAAGAACCACGCCCAATTCCTTTTGCCGCTTGTTGAGTGCGGATTTGGCCGCTGCAAGACCTCCAAAAACAAGATCATCGATCTCCACTCCCGACTGATAGACACACTTGGAAAGATTTTTGATAAAAGGAGTCGATCCTAAAACCAAAAGAGAATTCACTTCAAGGCGAATGCCATTCATGCCAATCGGGTCCTTCACGTTTTTTTGGTCATCCACCGAGTAGTTGCGGGGGATCACGTGCAGAATTTCGGTATTCGAAGGAAGGGAAATAGTTTCCGCCGCGCTCAAAACCCGCGACAGGTCGTCGCCGGTGATTTCCCCGTCCGCCTTTCCGGTCGCCACCACGCCTTGGCTTTCCTGCGAGCTGATATGACTTCCTCCCACGCTGACAATCGCGTGTGAAACAGAAATGCCAGAAGTCCGCTCGGCGTTCCCAGCGGCGGCTCCAATGGATTTGATTGTTTCTTCGACATCAGCCACGACTCCCCGGCGCATTCCGGCAGAAGGCGCCACGCCCGCTCCCATCACGCGAGGCTTTTCCTCTCCCTCGAACTTCTGCAAGATCACCGCACGAACGTTCGAAGATCCGACATCGAGACCAATGACGATATCACCTTTTGACATAATATATGATAATTATACAAAAAAACTACATATTTTGCAAAAACAAATCCCCAAAATACGGCCAAAATATGATCACCCCGACGATCACCGCCCCGATCGAAGAAAGCAAGACCGCCGCCGCCATAATATCTTTCACCAGCTGAGCATAGGGATGCATGCGAGGCTTGAGCATATCAACCACCCGTTCAAATATCGTGTTTATGAGCTCGATCACCAACACCGCGAAAATGACGATGAAAAGCGCGATTTTTTCAAGACTGCGCGTCGGAAACAAATACATCAAAATGATCACAAAAACTCCGCCCAGGATCTCAAGCTGAAAATTTTGTTCGTTTCTGAGAACATACTTGAGCCCGCGCCAGGCATACCGAAAACTTTTGAAAAGTCTTTTGAAATTATCCATGCGACCGCAATTCGCGATTAGAAATTATCAATTTGGATATATTCATCCAAATTGCTAATTACATGATACTAGTTACTTTATCCTGTAAGTCAAACATCTTTTTTCCGTGCCGCCAACCCAAAACATGCAACACTCCGTGCGCCAGAACGAAAGCCAACTCGCGCGAAAAATCAACTTTATTGTCGCGAGCGTTCTTCGCAATTACATTAGGACAAAGCACTAGTTCCCCTTCTAATACCTTTCCTGCTTTATTATACTCCGAATCGAGATTAAACGAAAGCACGTCCGTGGATTTGTTCTTTTTCCTATATTTCCGGTTTATTCTCCTGCTTTCCGCTTCACCCAGAAAAACAACCGAAATTCCAAAACGCTTCAAATCAGATCCTGCCAATTTGACTGTTTTTCGAACGATTTTTTTCACAAAATCGGGATCTATTCTTTTTTTGGTGAGATTGGTGATTTCGATCGTTGTTTTCATTGAATTTATAATATCGACAAATGCGTCAAAAGTAAAACCCCGCCCCGATGCTATATCGAGACGGGGTCGCTTCTGTAAAAATAATTTATCCCAATTCCTCTTCGACAATTTTCTTCACCGCGTCGCCGTCGGCTTGGCCTTTGAGCTCGGCCATCGCCGCGCCCATCAGCTTTCCGAATCCGGATTTGTCCGTGATGTCGAGTTCAGTGATTTTTGCCTTTACGATTTCACGAATTCTTTCGTCGCCTGCCCCAGCCGGAAGATAATTTTCGAGGATCGCCATCTCCGCTTTTTCTTTGTCGGCCAATTCTTGCCGGCCGCCTTTTTCATATTCGGCGATGGAATCCTTTCTTTGCTTCACTTGCCGGCGGATGACCGCGATAACTTCTTCATCTTTGAGATATTGTTCATCCTTGGCCTTGATCTCGATCTGTTGATTTTTGATCGCCGAAATGAGAAATCGCAAAACACCAGTCTTTTCTTTTTCGCCGGATTTGAGCGCAGACCTGAGATCGGCTTCAATTTGTTCGTGAATCATACTTTTATTCGTCACTAATTTTTTTCTTTACGCGCTTAAGCGATTCTTCGTCAAACTTTCCCATTTTTTTGAGCTTATCAACTTCTTTTCTGATCTTCGCCCTGTATTGAGCTGATTCGCGGACTTGGCGGCGGCTTTTGTCTTTCGTGTAAAAACGCCCCTTGCGCACGGAAAGCAAAACTCCGCTCTGCTGAACGCGACGCGAAAAACGGCGGATCAAGCTTTCCGATGTTTCACGATCTTTCTTTTTTACTTGGACCATATATCTGACCTCCCCTCTAAATAATGTTCAATTTCTAAATTATATCGGACCAATATTTTCGGACAGCCTGGCTCCTCCGATCAAATGCAAATGTATGTGCTTTACTTCCTGTCCTCCATGCTCTCCGACCCGAATAAGAAGCTTATATCCTTTTTCTGAAATTTTCAAGTCTTCGGCAATTTTTTTGGCGGTGGCGATCAATTTTCCCATGAGCATCGTATCTTCTGCTGAAATATCCGTGATGGACGCAATATGCTTTTTTGGAATGATCAAAACGTGCACTGGTGCGATCGGATGCGCATCGCGGAAAGCGATCACATCCCCGTCTTCATATACGATGTCAGCGGGAATTTCTTTTTCGGCTATTTTGCAAAATATGCAATCCATAAGTTCCGCATTATTTCTTCAGCCTTTTTTTCACTTCATCTATGATTCTTGCCGCGTTCACTGTTTCCTGCATTCCGCTTGCCATTTCCTTCACAATGACAGTCCCGTCGATCGCCTCTTTCTGACCAAGGATGAGCGTGAGCTCGACTTTCAATCTGTCGGCAATTTTGAGCTGAGATTTGAGACTTCCTCTTCCAAAACTTTCCGCAACGACAATTCCGGCCCGCTCAAGAGATTCAAACATGCGCAAGCTTTTTCTTTTAGCAAAACTTCCCAGCTGTGCCAAAAATACACGCGCCTGAGGCGCTCTATAGGTCTTTGCGCCCATTTTTTTCATCTCATTGACCACCCGGTCCATCCCGATGGCAAACCCGACCGCCGGCGTGTCTTCGCCGCCGAGCAATTTCACCAGCCCGTCATATCGGCCTCCTCCACCGAGGGCTTTTTTCTTCATTCCTTCTTCCGCCGGTCCCGCAAAAAGTTCAAAAACAGTTTTTGTATAATAATCAAGACCCCGCACCAAATTCGGATCAATCTCAAATGGAATCTCAAGCTCATCCAGGTATTCAAGAAGATCTTTGAAATGAGATCTGCATTCCTCACAAAGATGATCGACGGACTGCGGCGCGTTTTGGCCGACCTGCGTACATTTGTCTTCTTTGCAATCAAGAATACGCAAAGGATTGATCTCGAGTCTCTTTTTGCAGTCAATGCAAAGTTTTTGCCGCTTTGATTCAAAATAGCTCACCAGGAGATTGCGGTATTGTTTGCGGCATCCGGGACAGCCGATGCTGTTGATGTGCACGGTCACATTTTTGATCCCAAGCTGAAAAACGATCCGCCAGGCCATTTGGATCATCTGTGCGTCAATGATTGCGTCCTGTTCGCCAAAAGCCTCGCATCAGAACTGAAAAAATTCGCGAAATCTTCCTTCTTGCGGACGGTCATATCTGTAGCACGGACCGGTGTAGAAAAGTTTGACCGGCTTCGACTCAACCTGCATTCCGTTTTGAATATACGAGCGAGCGATTCCGGCCGTGAACTCGGGACGCAGCGAAACCTTTTCGCCGCCCTTCGTCGAGAATGAGTACATTTCTTTTTCAATGATATCCGTCCCTGTTCCGATCCCGCGGGTGAAAAGATTCGAAAATTCGACGATCGGCGTGTCAATCCGGCGATAGCCAAAATCAGCTGCCGCTTTTTCGGAAACTTTTCGCACTTGCTGCCAATACGGCTGATCTTTTGGCAAAATATCGCGCATTCCGCGCGGAGGCTGAAGGAGAAGTTCTTCTTTCTCCTCAACTACTTTTTGCTTCTTGACAGGTTTTTTCATGATCTGCTTTTTCTTGGCCATAATATAATGATTTTCAATTATCAATGTTCAATTTACAATGAATTTTCAATGACCCAATGTTCAATGTTTGAAAATTGAAACTTTAGGAATTGATCATTGATTGAAAATTGTGAATTGAAAATTGAAAATTGCTAAAATATTCCCGCTTTCCCGATCGGCCATGCCCGAAGCACCACTTTCCCCATCACATCATTCTCCGGCACCGGACCCCACGAGCGCGAGTCGGAAGAATATTGGCGATTATCTCCCATCACAAAATATTCGTCCCCAAGAGTCGTATTTATTTCACCCGATGTCATAACCGAGGCAGAAAGATATTTTCCCTCATCGAGCACGAACCCATTCGGATTTTCGGAATTGAAAATTTTGACCTTGTCCCTGGAAATTTCGATTTTCTCGCCCGGCAGGCCGATGATGCGCTTGATATAGAAAATGGACGGATTTTTCGGATAACGGAACACAACCACATCCCCCCTCTGGAGCTCCTTGAACGGCTTCACCGTGAAGAGATCAGATCCTTTTCCAAAACCAACCTCAGTCGTTTTGTAACCAAGTTCGTTCACAATGAGATACTGCTTGTCCTCAAAATTCGGCTCCATTGAGGCTCCCTGCACGAAAAAAGGCTGGATCAAAAAAACCCGGATGGGGACAATGATCACCACCACCCAGAAAACCATTTTCACTATTTCCCAAATCACGCCTTTGAAACCAAACTCCTCGGACTGGGATTCAATGTCTTTTTCTTTATCTGTCATAAATCTTATCGAATAATAGCAGAAAAAAACCGCTTTGGCAAGGGGTAAAATTGGTTTTATATAAAAGAAAATAAGCCTCTGCGGGATCTGCAGTTAAATTTACATAAGGCTCAACTTTGAGCTATACTGAATGCATGCAAACAGAGAATTTCAATTTTTACAATAGCAACGATCCTCATCACTCAGAAAATTCGGAAGATGATTTTCCTCGAAGATCTCGAAGAAGAAAATCCAAATTTTTCTTTTGGACGATTGTTGTTGTCTGCATTCTTGGAATTGTTTTCCTCGCCTCCATCGCCCTGGCGTTCAAATTCTATTCAACAAGCAAGAAAGTTATTGACAGCAACCGGAGCGCTTCGTTTGTGGAGAGTCTAAAGGACATCGCGTCTTCGGACCGAAAAGCTTTGAGAGGCGAACAATATAGCAGGATCAATATTTTGCTTGTTGGGATCGCTGGAAAAAACTATCCGGGAGCGAATCTCACCGATTCGATCATCGTCGCAAGCATCAATCCCAAAACATACCAAACAGCCCTCCTCTCAATCCCCCGCGACCTCTATGTCCAGATTCCGGACACGAATTCGTACACGAAGATCAACGCTCTCTATGCCCGAGCGCAGGATAAGGACGCTTCAGGAAAATCCGGCATCGAAAATCTGAAATCTGCGATCGCCGATATCACCGGCCAGCCTATCGACTACTATATCGCTCTCGATTTCGACGGCTTCAAGCAGATCATCAACGAATTGGACGGTATCAAAGTCCAAGTTCCCAAAGATTTGCATGATGAGCGCTATCCGGGACCAAATTATAGCTACCAAACTTTTGACATCAAGCAGGGACTCCAGACCATCGACGGCGACATTGCCCTCAAATTCGCGCGCACCCGACACGACGAGGACGGCGATTTCGGCCGGGCCTATCGCCAACAGCTCATTTTGGAATCAGCGCGTTCGAAAGCTTTTTCGCTGGAGACGATCCTCAATATCCCCCAGCTTAGCAATCTGCTCGACACATTGGGCGAGCATTTGCGAACGGACATCCAGCTCAGCGAGCTCAACTCATTTGTCGACCTCGTCAAAAAAATCGACACGCACACGACCACCAATAAGGTTCTCGACGCTGGAAAGCCAGACAGCGTTATGGCGGTTTCGCACGTATATCTGGGAGGAGTCCGCGCTTTCATTTTGATTCCCCGCACGGGAAGATACGATGAAATTCAAGATATTTCAAAAAACATTTTCGATCTCGAACTCATCAACAGGAAAAAAGCAGCCATAAAGCTAGAAAATACATCCATTGCCATCGTGAACGAAAGCGGTGTGAAAGGCTTTGATGGAAAATTGAAAAATCTGCTCGACAAGCTTGACTATCATACGGAATTTGGCCAACCTAAGCCCAAAGAAACATTCCGGCGGTACGTACCGAAAAACGCGAGCGATACAACTGTCTATGACCTCACTGGCGGGCTCAAGCCATTTTCCCTCGAAGACCTATCCAAAAAACTGGGCGCAAAAATTTCGATTTATCCACCCGACACTATTTCTTCGCAGTGTAAGAGCGCCGATTTCTGTCTCGTCGCCGGATCAGATATCTCGGACAAGCTCAATTATGAAGAAAATTCCGTGGAGGATCTCGAAAACGGATATGACCAACAGCAAGTGGACGAAAAAACATATTTCAACCTGCTGAAAAAAGGAAGTAATCAGAAATTTTAATAACGCCCTAATCTATATGAAAACAATTATCATCGCCGGGCTTGGAAATCCAGGAAAAAAATACGAAAAAACCCGCCACAACGCCGGATTTGTATTCGCGGACTATTTTTGGCAAAGTTTTCGCGAGGAACTCGGATTTTCGGATTGGAAAATGGATAAAAGATTGGAATCCGAGGTCAGCATCTGCAAAGATAAAAGCAAAAAAATTATATTGCTAAAGCCTCAGACTTTCATGAATCTTTCGGGAGAGGCAGTTTCTGCGGCGAAAAAATATTATAAAGTGAAACTCGAAAATATCATCGTCGCTCACGATGATATCGATCTTCCGCTCGGAAAATACAAAGTTTCCGTCAATTCCTCTTCTGCCGGACACAACGGCGCGCAAAACTTGATTGATATGCTCGGCACAAAGAATTTCACAAGACTCCGAATCGGTGTCGAAAATCGGGCCGATAAAACAAAAATCCCCACCGAAGAATATGTGTTGGGGAAATTCACAGCCGCAGAGATGAAAAAAATTTCAGGAATAATTTTTGAGATTTCGGAAGAGTTTATAAAGAAATATTTATCTTAATTTTCAATTACCAATTATCAATTTGCAATGAATTTTCAATGTTCAATGTTTGAAAATTGAAAATTGAAAATTTAGGGATTGATTATTGATTGAAAATTGTGAATTGAAAATTGAAAATTTTACGCCTTTTTTCTCCCTGCCTGAATACGGGCTGTTTCTTGCAGGATTTGTTTTCTGAGGCGTACGCTTTGGGGCGTAACTTCGAGATACTCATCGTCCGCCATGATCTCGAATCCGCGCTCGATCGTGAGCTCCATATGCGGCACAAGATGAATCGCCGCGTCCGCTCCCGATGAACGCATGTTGGTGAGATTTTTTCCTTTGATGGGATTCACCGCCATATCGTTTCCTTTCGCGGTATTCCCGATCACCATGCCTTCATATACTTCCGTGTTCGCGCCGATATAGAGCACGCCGCGGTCCTGAAGATTGGCCAAAGAAAAAGCCAGGGCTTTCCCGCCAACCATTGAAGCCATTGAACCGGTTGCGCGCGCAGAAATTGTTCCCGCGTGCGGACGAAATTCCAGAAAACGGCTCGCAAATATTCCTTCGCCGCGTGTTTCGATCATGAACTGGTTGCGATATCCCAAAATTCCGCGAGTCGGAATTTCAAAAACCATCCGCACCTGGCTGCCTTCCTGTTTCATATCCACCATAATTCCCTTTCTTTTCCCAAGCGTTTCGATGATCGTTCCTGAATATTGTTCCGGAACATCAATTGTCGCTTCTTCATATGGCTCCAGCTTTTTCCCGTTTTCTTCCTTGATGATGACCTGCGGCTGAGAAACCTGCAGTTCGTATCCTTCGCGGCGCATATTTTCAATGAGAATCGCAATATGAAGCTCCCCTCTTCCGCTCACTTTATAAAGATCATTGTTTGAAAAATCAACTTTGAGCCCGACGTTCACTTCAAGTTCTTTTTCGAGCCGTTCCCTGATCTGCTTGGTCGTCACAAATTTCCCTTCGCGTCCCGCAAAAGGCGAATCGTTCACCAAAAAATTAAGGGTGATGGTCGGCTCGTCGATCTTGATGGCCGGAAGCGGCTCCTGATCGGCCGCATGGCAAATTGTTTCGCCGATGTCAATATCCGGAATGCCGGCTATCATCACCGTATCCCCGCCGACGGATTCGGAAATTTCTTTTCGCGAGATTCCTTCGAAAGTGAACATTTTTATGATCTTCCCTTTGCGCGCTTCCCCAGTCGGCTTTTTCACGAATACTTCTCCGCTCCGGATCGTACCTTCGTGTATTCTTCCAATCGCCAGGCGTCCCAAAAAATTGTCATATCCCAAGCTGAAGGGCTGCATCCGGAAAGGTGCGTCGGGATTGGAAGTTGCCGCCGGAACTTTTTCAAGAATAGTATCGAGAAGCGGAGTAAGGTCTTTCGAATTGTCATCCAAACTTTTTTTGGCGATGCCTTCGCGTCCGATAGCATAGACGACCGTGAAATCGAGCTGCTCATCGCTCGCGCCAAGATCGAGAAACAGTTCAAAGACTTGTTCCTGGGCAATCTCGGGACGGGCCGCCGGTTTGTCGATCTTGTTGATCACGACGATCGGCTTGATACCAAGTTCGAGAGATTTTTTGAGAACAAATCTGGTTTGCGGCATCGGACCCTCCTGCGCATCCACAACCAAAAGCACCGAATCGATCGAGCGCAAAACCCGCTCTACTTCCGATCCAAAATCGGCGTGGCCCGGCGTATCCACGATGTTGATTTTTGTGTCCTTGTAGAATATCGAAGTATTTTTTGAGTATATGGTAATACCGCGCTCCTTTTCGAGCGCGTCGCTGTCCATCGTGACGGCTTCTTCCGTCACCATTCCGGTCTGACGCATAATGGCGTCTGTGATTGTGGTCTTTCCATGATCAACGTGAGCGATGATGGCAATATTTCGTATTTCCATAAAAAACAAAAACCGCACGAGAGCGGCAAATTTCTGAACAAATTAGCTCCGGGACTATTGGTCTTTTGTGATATTAGCAGAGAAAATAGTTTTTGTCAAAAGAAGAGTGAGTTTCACTTTAAGCTTGGTCCTTTTCCCAAACTTCAATTTGAATCAGAAAAAAGCAAACAGATGAAAGGATAAAAAAGAGTGTACTAAAAACGCTAACATCGCCCAAAATATTGACTACCGATCCACTGGTCACAAAAAAACCGGCAAGAAGCGATAAAACAAAAACAGAAAAAGACAGGAGCGCGCCATGTTTGGCAACTTTCTTGCTTTTCATAACAAAATTTTTCTTATTTTCTAAATTAGGCATATTGATAAACAAAAATGTCGCGAAGCGACACCTTTATTTTTAACTTTTCACTTTTCGTCGTCCTCTGTCCCACCTGAAAGTGCCGAATCAGGAGCATTTGCCCCTTTTCCGAACTTACCCAACGGCGCTTAAGGAGGGGTCACACCGTCGGACTTCCAGACGGGACGGAAGACGCGAAATATCTTTTTTACCTTATATTCAACAAAAAGAGCCTTCTTCACGATTTCCCCACCAGAAGTGATATTATAGCACTTACACTAGATTTGTCAATACTGAGGATATTCTACATCTTCTACGCAAAAGTGTGATATTATATTCAGGTATGGAGGGAAAAAACCAAAACGAAATAATTTTTTGGCATGCATTCAATTGTGTTGACGGTTTCGGACCGCAGGCTTTCAAAAAACTTCTGGCCGGCTTTGCAAAACTCGAAGAAGCTTGGAAAAGCACTGACACCGACAAAATGCAGCAGTTTGGCCTGACAAAAAAGCAGATCGACAATTTTTTTCAATTCCGACAAAAACATGATCCGGAAAAACTTTTTGAAGGGCTCTCGAAAGAAAATATCGAAATCCTCACTATAAAGGATGAAGCGTATCCTTCGCAACTCAAAGAAATCGCTTCGGCGCCGCCGGTTTTGTATATCCGGGGAGACCGGAACATCCTTTCCAACAAATCAATCGCAATTGTCGGGTCGCGAAAATTCACGGAATATGGCCGGCGTGTGACGGAAAATCTCACGAAAGATCTGGTGCGTGCCGGGCTCACGATCGTGAGCGGTCTGGCGCTTGGAATTGACGGCATCGCTCATCGAGCCGCGCTCGACGCCGGAGGACTCACCGCTGCGGTGCTCGGGACTGGAATCGACGATCGGACAATATATCCCCGCGAGCATTTCAATCTTGCAAAAAACATAATCGAAAACGGCGGCGCGCTCCTCACCGAACAGCCGCCAAGAACCCCTTCTCTCAAGCAAAATTTTCCGGCCCGAAACCGCATTATGTCAGGGCTCGCGCTCGGCACTCTTGTCATTGAAGCCGCCGAAAATTCCGGATCGCTCATCACCGCCCAGTTCGCACTTGAACAGAACCGGGAAGTTTTTGCCGTGCCGGGAGATATCTTTTCGCCGCAATCGACCGGAGCAAATATTCTCATCAAAAGAGGCGCGAAGCTTGTCAGCTCGACCACGGATATTCTTGAAGAATTCAATCTTTCCCGCACTCATCCGCAGCTTGCTCTCAAACTTTTCAAGCCAAAGACCGATGAGGAAAAAATCATCTGGAAAATTCTTTCGAACGATCCCCTTCACATTGACAAGATTTCGAAACTGGCTAAACTGGACACAGCAACCGTCAGTTCGATACTCGCCACACTGGAAATAGAAGGAGCTGTGAAAAATATTGGCGGACAAAACTTTATCAAACTGTAATTTTGAATTCAAAACTTATGAAGCTAGTGATCGTAGAGTCTCCCACCAAAGCCAAAACCATTTCCAAGTTTCTCGGGCCAAAATACAAGGTCTTGTCTTCATTTGGCCACATTCGAGATCTTCCGGAAAAGAAAATGGGAATTGATATTGAAAAAAATTTCGAGCCACAATACATCGTGAACCCGAAATCAGAGGAAAAAGCCGAAATTATCAAGAAAGCGGCCAAAACCGCGGAAGCTGTGATTCTGGCAAGCGATGAAGACCGCGAAGGAGAGGCGATTGCCTGGCATCTTTCTGAAATCCTGAATCTCGACCCGCGCGAAAAAAACCGGATCGTTTTTCACGAAATTACAAAAAAGGCCATTGAGACAGCACTCGATAGCCCGCGCAGCATCAATTTTGACCTAGTGGACGCTCAGCAAGGGCGCCGAGTTTTGGATCGGCTCGTTGGCTTTGAACTATCCCCCTTTCTGTGGGACAAGATCAGACGCGGACTTTCCGCAGGGCGCGTACAATCAATTGCGCTTCGCATCATTGCCGAGCGCGAACGGGAAATCGAAAAGTTCAAGAAAGAAGAATTTTGGACGATCGGAGCAATACTGAAAAAATCTTCGACAAAAGATATTTTTGAAGCCGCTCTCACGCATCAGAACGAAAAGAAAATTGAAGAAGTTGTCACGCTGAAACTCTTTGCGGGAGATTATAAGACGAAAAAATCGGCCATTGCCAACCAGAAAACAGCGGATGAAATAACAGCTGAACTTGGGAAGGCGAAATACGCGGTGAGCGAGATAACGAAAAAAGAAATCACGCGCACTCCCCCGGCTCCCTTCACCACTTCAACCCTCCAGCAAGCGGCCATCAACTCGCTTGGATATTCCGCCAAATTGACAATGATGCTTGCCCAAAAACTATACGAGCAGGGATTCATCACCTATATGCGAACGGACAGCACGAATTTGTCACTCGAATCAATGCTCGCCGCGAAAAAGACAATCGAAAAAGTTTTTGGAAAGAATTATACGCTGGAAAACCCGCGCTTCTATAAAACCAAATCAAAAGGCGCGCAGGAGGCTCACGAAGCCGTCAGGCCGACGAATCCGAGCCAGACGCCGGATGATCTTGGAAAATTGGATGACCGGCAACTTCGACTGTACAGCTTGATCTGGCGGCGCATGGTCGCTTCGCAAATGCAGCCAGCAATTCTCAACTCCGTGAAAGTTTTGATTTCGGCCAAGGGTGAAAAAAATAGTTATACTTTCCAAGCGAATGGGTCGACGGTGAAGTTTGATGGATATTTGAAAGTTTATGGCGCAAAAATGCCGGTCACGG
>JBAZRT010000021.1:0-13374 GCA_041662765.1 Parcubacteria group bacterium | reverse complement strand
TTTTTCGCTGCGCTTCTTTCTTTTTTAGTACCTGCCGCTTGTCAATCTTCTTTCTTCCCTTTCCTATGCCAAATTCCAGCTTCAACAGGCCTCGTTTAGTATATACCTGAATGGGTACGAGTGTCAACCCTTCGACTCTGGATTTCCCAATTAAACGGGCAATTTCGGCCCGGTGGAGCATCAATTTGCGCGGCCTGGTCGGATCATAGTTGGCAATCGCTCCTGCATGCTTATATAAGGGAATATTCGCGTTTGTGAGAAACAGCTCCTCGCCGCGGACGGTGACGAAACTGCCCTTGAGGCTGATGTGGCCTGTTTTCACCGATTTTACTTCAAATCCACGCAAAACAATTCCGGCTTCGTATTTGTCGGATATGTCATAATCGAAACTGGCTCGTTTGTTGACGGCGAGTACGCTCATATCCTTATTAAAGCGGGAAATTGATTTTTAGGCAATAAAACTGCTATACTGAATTTATGAAATCAGAGATTCAAAAGCTGATCCAGCAAGCTATCAAGTCCGCCTTTGGGGTTGATTTTGACGCGGAGAAAATAAAAGTTGATTATCCGCCGGAAGGGATGGGAGATTTTTCGACGAATGTGGCATTGCTTCTTGCAAAAGAAGTCGGGAAAAGTCCAATGGAAGTGGCAGAGGCGCTTAAAAGTT
Source organism: Parcubacteria group bacterium (assembly GCA_041662765.1). Taxonomy (GTDB): domain Bacteria; phylum Patescibacteriota; class Minisyncoccia; order Moranbacterales; family UBA11712; genus JAPLXD01. The sequence goes on along the minus strand of JBAZRT010000021.1, from coordinate 12,707 downwards.
CAACTTTAGGAGCGCCTAAAGTTGAACTTTGGGAAAAAATAGAAGTTGCGCCTCCCGGGTTTTTTAATTTATACCTCTCGGAAAAATCTTTGCAAAAAGTTGTTGCGGAAATAAACGAGAAGGGCAGTAAATTTGGAAACTTGGAAAGGAAAAACGAAAAAATAATGGTTGAGTATTCCCAGCCGAACACGCACAAGGAATTTCACATCGGTCATTTGAGAAATGTATTTATTGGATCTACGTTAGTTAACGTCCTAAAAAAAGCAGGCGGGGATGTCATCTCTGCGAACTATATCGGTGACACAGGGACGCATATTGCAAAGTGTCTTTGGGGTCTGGTCAAATTTCATCCAGGCGAAGATTTTTCTAAAATAGAAAACAAAACGGAATTTTTGGGAAAAGTTTATTCGGAAGCGGTTCAAAAAATTGAGAGCGATGAAAAATATAAAGACGAATTCAAGCAAATTCAAAAAAGGCTGGAAGACGGCGATGAGGAGATTGTCAAGCTGTGGAACGAAACGCGGCAGTGGAGCCTTGATGAATTCAGCACGATATACCAAGAGCTGGGAGTTTCTTTTGATGAAATATTCTATGAAAGCGAAGAAGAAATAGCAGGCAAAAAAATGATTTCCAATTTGATCGAAAAAGGCATTGCGAAAAAAAGCCAAGGTGCAGTCATCGCGGATCTTGAAGAATATAATCTTGGTGTGCTGGTTCTTCAAAGAGGGGATGGCAGCGTTCTGTATGGGCTCAAGGATATTCCTCTCGCAATTGAGAAATTTGAAAAATATAAGATCGATGGCAGCGTGATTGTCGCGGATGTCCGGCAGAGTTTGTACTTTCGGCAGATTTTCAAAATTCTTGGGCAAATGGGCTTCGAAAAGAAGATGGTACATATCGGATATGAATTTGTGGCCCTCAAGGGCGGGGAAAGTATGTCCTCGCGCAAGGGGAATGTGGTTCCGGCCCTATATTTGATGGCGGAAGTTGCAAACGAGGTGAAAAGAAAGTTTCCTGAAACAGCGCTCGCCCGCGAGATAGGTCTCGGCGCCATAAAATTTTTCATGCTGAAATATTCCAGCGGAACGAAGATAGATTTCGATATCAATGAGTCAGTGAAAATCGAGGGGACAACCGGGCCGTACGTCCAATACGCCCATGCGAGAATCGCGAGCATCTTGCAAAAAATGGATGGAGAAAAAGACTCTAATAAAAATTGCAGCCTAAGCCTGCTGATTCATGAAAAAGAACGCCAGCTCGAAATCGCCTTATTGAAATTTCCTGATTTGATACGAGAAATATCTGCCAATTTTGAAGTGCATCATCTCTCAAAATATGCAATCGGTCTCGCGGACAAATTTCATTCATTCTATAGCGAATGCCGGGTGATCGACGAGGAAAATTTGGAGCTTACGGCGGCGCGATTGGAGCTGGTGAAGGCTGTTCAGATCGTCCTTGCGGAAGTTTTGCGGCTGATGGGGATCAGCGCGCCGGAAAAAATGTGAAGCCTTTACGAATATACCAATACATGGAATTCGTAATTCGTATATTCGTAGAGCGAAGCGTATTTGTAATTCGTAAAGAATAATCATGAGCAACTATTACCAAAACGGACCACGGAAAATCATGTTTCTCGACATCGAAACTCTTCCTGCGCCGGAGCATATGCACGATGTACTGAAAGAAATTCATGCCTACAAGAAAAAAAAGAAGACTAGAAACGGGGAGAAATATTCAACCAGTTTTGAAAGTTTTCTGGCAGGGACTGGGCTCGACGGAACATTTGGAAGGATTCTTTGCATTTCATATGCCATCAATGACGATATGATTCATTGCATCACAGACGAAGACGAGAAAAAAGTTTTGGAAAATTTTTGGGAAGCAGCCAAAGACGTTGATCTCTTTGTCGGTTTCAATATCATCGAGTTTGATATGAAATATCTTGTGCAGCGCTCGATCGTCCACGGCGTGAAGCCTCGAACGAAAATGCGGCTCTCTTTTGCGAAATATCGCAGCGAACCGATGTATGACGTGATGCACGAATGGAACCAGTGGAGCTTCGGTCGGGGAGTGGGGCTCGATACGCTTGCTCGCGCGCTCGGGTTTGGCTCATCAAAAACCAATATGGACGGTTCTGAAGTTTTCACCTATTACAAAAAAGGCAAGATCAAAGAAATCTGCGCCTATTGCAACGCGGATGTCGAAGTGACGCGGAAGATATATAAGAAGATGAATTTTGAGGCTTGAATATGACAAATTCCGAGAGCTCAACTCTCGGTTTTTCTTGTGGATAACTCCATTTGACAGTGATATAATGTGATGATATAGTGATACTATCCACATAACCTATAAAACAAAAAAATGGACAAAAATCTCACCGACAAGCAAAATCTTATCTTGGAAACAATTCGGGAAATGACAGATGGCGGACAGGGGAACCCGACGGCGTATAGGATCAGCAAATATCTCCAGAAAAAGGGGATGAAAGTTGAATCTGTGAAGAGCGTCGTGCAAGTGATCGAAGCCCTTGAGAAAAAAGACCTTGTGAAACGGGACATTTTCCGAAAAATATTTCTCGTTGAAAACGAGAATATGCCGATGGGCCTTGAGGGGGTTTTTCAGGTGCCGGTTTATGGCTTGGCTTCAGCCGGGGACGCGCTGGCGTTTGCCGAGGACAATATTGACGGCTATCTTCAAATTTCGGAAAGCCTTCTTGCGCCGAGTGCCAAAGCTCAGCTCTTTGCCGTGAAGACCTTGGGCGATTCGATGAACAAGGAAAAAATAAACGACGGTGACTATGTTATTTTCGAAAAGAAGGACAGTGGCTTTGAATATGACAACAAAATTGTGGTCGCGGTAGTGAACGGACTTGCAACAATCAAAAGATACAAAAAACTGGGCAACGGCGTGATCGGCCTTTTTCCAAATTCAATGAACAAGTTTCACCAGCCGATCTATATCCACGAATCAGATTCATTTTTGATCGCGGGAGTTTTCCGCAAAGTTTTGCCCGTGAAGTTTGTGAGCCTATGAGCGAAGAGTGCTGCAAAATTATTTCTCCTGCCGAATGGGACAAGAAAGAAATTGTCTGGCGCGACAAGCCTTTTTTCAAGTCGCGATATTTTTCTTTTCTTCATGTGCCGGTGAACATCGGTGCGAAAATTACCGAAGGAATGAAAAAAATAGAAGAAACCGGTCTTCAAGCGGAGCAGATGGTGCTTTCAAAAAATGACAGTTTGTTCGGCGCGGATATTCTGATCCCGATCAAAACAAAAACGAATATTTTCAATATGGAAATGATTACCGGCCGTTTTTTCACGCGTCTTTTTGACGGCCACTATGGAGATATGCGCAAATGGATTCGCGAAACCAAAATTTGGTGCCGCGGTAAGGGACTGGAGCCGGAAGAATTCATTCTCTGGTACGCGACCTGCCCGAAATGCAGCAAAAAACGGAGAGACAAAGCGCAAGTGGTCGTGTTTGCAAAAGTGGAATGAGTTTTTGCCTTTTTCTTTTGAACTCGGTATAATGGAGAAGCACTTGGGGGAGGGTGCTTCTTTTTAACCCCCATATCTTATGTCTGAAACAAAAAAACCTGCTTTCAAGCGTCCATCATGGGATGCATATTTCATGGCTTTGGCCAAACTCGCTGCTTCGCGATCGACCTGTTTGTCGCGACCAACAGGTTGTGTGATCATCCGTGATAAACAGATTTTATCTACTGGATACAATGGATCGATGCCTGGAGTTGCACACTGTAGCGATGAAGGAGTATGTTATCGTCGCAGTATTGGTGCATCGGATGATGGAAAATATGATTATTGCCGCAGTATTCATGCTGAAGCCAACGCGATTGCGCTGGCGGCTCGGCAGGGCGTAAGCGTGAAAGGTGCAACGGTTTATTCCACTCTTTTTCCATGCTATGTATGCACCAAACTAATGGCCAGTGCGGGTATTTCGGAAATTGTCTTCGAATTGTCCTATGAATCTTGGAATAAGGAAAGAGATAAACATTGGAAAGAAGCAACAGGGCAAGCTAAATTGAAGCTGAGGGAATATAAGATTGACGAAAAAGATAAAATATTTTTTGAGTATTTTATACAGAACGAAACCTCAAGGAGAAGATTAAAAAGCGAATAACAAAAATATGATCGGCAAAAAACATCTCGAATATCAATATCTGGATCTGATGAAGGATATCTTGGAAAACGGTTCGGATAAAAAATTGTTTCTCACTCCGGAAGTCCAGGAGCAGTACAAAAAGCGCGGAGAAGAATTGCCGTTCATCCGTTCTGTTTTTGGGAGAATGATTCGCTTTGATCTCACTGAGGGATTTCCACTCCTCACTACCAAGAAAGTTTTTTATCGCGGGATTTTTGAAGAGCTACTTTGGTTTTTGAGCGGGGATTCAAACATCAAATATTTGGTTGACCAAGATGTGCATATCTGGGATGAATGGGCTTGGAAAAAATATCACAAGTATTGCCTCGAAAATGATTCTGAAAAAGATATGGATCAGGAGGCGTTTATTGCCAAGCTGAAAGCGCAGCCGGCTGACAGTGAATTTGTGAAGAAGTGGGGAGATCTCGTGACAATCTATGGTCGGATGTGGCGCAAATGGCCAGCGAGCGATGGACATCTAATCGATCAGTTGGACTATTGCATAAAGGGGCTCAAAGACAAACCGTATCGAAAATCATACGTTGTTTCGGCCTGGAATCCGGATTTTATATATGCGATGGCTTCGCCGGAGAACAAAAATGAAGTGCCGCCATTTTGCCATACCACTTTTCAATTTTCGGTTGTGAATGACAGACTTAATCTGGGAATGTATCAGAGAAGCGCAGATCTTTTTCTGGGAGTGCCCTTCAACATTGCGAGCTACGCGTTGCTTCTCCAAATGGTTTCGCAGGTAGTCGGAATTCCGGCCGGTGATTTTGTGCATTTTTTCGGAGATGTTCATATCTATTCTAATCATTTCGATCAGGTCAACGAGCAGATGCGCCGCGAGCCAAAACCTTTTCCTGGGATGATTCTCAATCCGGACGTGAAAAATATTGATAACTTCAAATTCAAAGATTTCAATCTCGAAGGATATGATCCGCATCCAGCTATTAAAGCTGAGATCGTGAATGTCGGCGGGTCCTAAAATAATTATTGACGCGTATAGCTTATGATTCTTGGCATCAAAGAACTTCATCGTTTGGTCGATGAGAAAAAATTGGTTGAAAATTTATGCGAGCGGGAGATGAAAAATCCTGAAGGAGCGGGTTTTGATCTTCAAATGGGAGAAATTTTTGAGATCGAAGGTGATGGCTATCTTGGAATTGAAGAGAGGAATACGCCCGAAACGAAATCAGTCGCGAAATACGAGGAGGGCAAGGGCAATTCGTTTGTTTTTGAGCCGGGAAAATATTATCTCATCAAAACGATGGAAAAAGTGAACTTGCCTATCGACCTGATGGCAATTATTTTTCCGCGTACGACTTTGTTCCGTTCGGGATTGGCGCTTTTCAATGGGCAGGTTGCGCCGGGATACTCAGGCGAGCTGACATTCGGGTTTTGCAATCTTGGAAAAAGCAATATTAAGATCGATCTTGGCGCGAGAGTGGTGCATATCACTTTTCACCAAGTTTTGGGCGAGGGGAATGAATATCGCGGCCAATGGCAGGGCGGTCGCGTCTCAACGGATGGAAAAGAGGTTCAGGTATAAATATTTTATGAAATACAAGCCAACAATCGGGATGGAAGTGCACGTGGAGCTCGCAACTGACTCGAAAATGTTTTGCGCATGCAAAAACGAATTGGGTCTCGATCGGATTCCAAACGCGAATATTTGTCCCGTTTGCACGGGGCAGCCCGGAGCGCTTCCCGCGGCGAATGAAAAAGCGATCGAATATGTAGTGAAAGCCGGTCTTGCGCTTGGCTGTGATATCGCGGAAGTTTCAAAATTCAACCGCAAGAACTATTTTTATCCCGACCTTCCGAAAGGGTATCAGATCTCGCAATACGACCAGCCTTTGTGCCTTGGCGGGCATCTTGATGTTGAAGGAAAAAAAATCGGCATAACAAGAATTCATTTGGAAGAAGACACCGGAAAACTAATTCATCAAAAAGGAAATGATTTCAGCCTGGTCGATTTCAATCGCTCGGGCGTGCCGCTCATGGAATTGGTGACGGAACCGGATATCGAATCGGCGCAGGAAGCGAAAAATTTTTGTGAACAGCTGCAACTCATTTTGCGCTATATCGGAATTTCGGATGCGGATATGGAAAAAGGTCAAATGAGATGCGAGGCCAACATCTCTGTCTCGGAAAATGAAAAAATGGGCACAAAGGTTGAAGTGAAAAACCTCAATTCATTCAAGGTTGTTGAAAAAGCAATCGAATATGAAATAAAAAGACAGGCAGAACTTTTGGATGAAGGAAAAGATATTGTTCAAGAAACGCGCGGATGGGACGAGAGCAAGATGATCACTTTTTCGCAGAGAGAAAAGGAATCAGCGCATGATTATCGATATTTTCCGGAGCCCGATCTGCCTCCGCTCGAAATCGGCAAAGATTTTGTCGAAAAGATAAGAGCCGAACTTCCGGAACTTCCGGCGCAAAAGAGCAAAAGATTTCAAAAAGAATACAATATTTCCGACTATGATGCTGAAGTTCTGGTGCGTGACAAGAAACTATCCGAATTTTTCGAAGAGTCGCTGAGCGAAGCGCGGGAATTGTCCGGAAACGGCGACAAGATAGCGAAATTGACGGCCAACTATATTCTCACGGAAATAAGAAAATATCTGGACGAAAAAACGGCAATCAGTGATTTGAAACTGACGCCTGAAAACTTTGGCGAGCTGATGAGTATTATTGAAAAAGGCAAAATAAATTCGAGCGCGGCGCAGACGGTTCTCGCGGAAATGATCGAGATGGGCGCCGATCCGGAACATATAATCGCTGAAAAAAACTTGGCGCAGTTGGATGATGAAAGCGAAATTGAAGATGTCGTGAAAAAAATTATCGCCGACAATTCTGGACCGGCCAGCGATTATAAATCCGGGAAAGAAAATGTCCTGCAGTTTCTTGTGGGGCAGGTAATGAAAGAAACAAAAGGCAAAGTGAATCCACAAACAGCGGCGGATTTTCTTAAAAAATATCTAACCTAGTTCTTCAAAAAAAGGGGGGAGTCTATGTCCGACAATCCAATGTGTGATGGGTGTCCTTTCAGAGAAGATGCCGCGGCTTGCTTGGGCTCTGATTGCGGAGCATATTCCGTTTTTGAATATTGCGGAACACCTGCAATATGCCTGGAATTGCTATGCTGGGAAGCAAAAAAGTGCAATCTTGGAGAGAATCTTCGGGAATGCCCTGAATTGCCAGCATGGAAAAAGAAAAATCCCGGCATGTGTGAGCTTTGCGGAGCCATTTGCGGACATCACTTTGATGGATGTCCAAAAAACGAGAGGGGATCCCAATGAAGAAGAGGTCCCTTATAAATTTTGTGAAAAGTCAAAGGGCTGGAAATTTCCAGCCCTGAATTATTTATCCCAAAAAGACTTTTGAGGATGTTTCTATTTCTTTATAATTTTTCAGCCATTTGATCCGTTCGTCCCGCTTGAACCAAGTCATCTGGCGCTTGGCATAATTTTTTTCAGCTTGGATCACTTTTTCAACAAGTTCTTCTTTTGAAAGTTTATTTTGCAGATATAATGGAATCCAAAAGTAGGCGAGGCCAAAGGATTGGATTTTTTTCCATGACAGGCCGGTTTGTGTGTGCAAGCTTCTTGCTTCTTCTATCATTCCCTGCTTGAATCGGGACCTTACTCTTTTTTCTATATTTTCATAAAGTTTTTCCCGGTAAAGATCGAGGCCGATTTGGAGGAAGCGGTATTTGGTATTTATTGACTTGCCCTTGGCGCTTTGTATCTTGGGAACTTTACCAATTGCTTTGCAAATTTCAATTGCGCGGATGAGGCGAACCTTGTTTTTTGCATCGATTGTTTTTGCCCGCGCCGGATCAATTTTTTTGAGCCTAGCGAACAATTTTTCCGCGGAATGTTTTTCCAGTTTTTCCCTCAATTTCCAATCAGGCTTCACTTTTGGAAAATTCACATCATCAACAACGGCCTGGATCCAAAAACCTGTTCCGCCGCAGACGATAGGAAGTTTGCCGCGTTTCAGGATGTCCCCAATTATTTTTTCGGTTTGCTTTTTGAATTTTGTGACATTGTAATCGGTACGGGGAGAAACGATATCGATCATATAGTGGGGGATGCCGCGGGAAAGAAACATTTTTTTCGTATCGTTGTATTTTCCCTCTATTTTTCCCGTTCCAATATCCATCCCGCGGAAAATCTGCCGGCTGTCAGCGGAAATGATTTCCCCGCCGAACCTTTTGGCCAATTTAATGGCAATATCGGACTTTCCCGAAGATGTTGGTCCGAGAATGATGAGAATTTTATTCATAATATTTTTCCCTCCAGACCAAATGTCTTGGCTATGGTTATTTTTATTTTTACAAACTTGCCGGCCAGGTCTTTCTTGCTGGAACAAAACATAACTTTTTTCTGGGTGCGAGTATGGCCTTGATATTTTTGAGGGGAAGCGGCTATTTTCTTGTCCACCAAAACTTCGACCATTTTTCTGACATATTTTTTGTTGTTTGCAAGGGATGTTTCCGAAAGGATCTCCGTCAAAACTTTTTCGCGTCTTTCTTTTTCCTTTCCGGAAATATTGTCTTTCAAGCGCCAGGCAGCGGTTTCGGGGCGAGGGGAGTATTGGGAAACGTAGGCCATATCGAATTTCATCTCGCCGAGGAGCTTCGCCGAGTTTTCGAATTGTTTTTTCGTTTCACCCGGAAAGCCGACGATGATGTCGGTTGAGATGGCGGGATAAATCGCGGTCTTGTTCTTTTTGTAAGCGCTTCTTATTTTCTTGAGCAAGTTTTTATAATGCTCTGCCGTATATTGCCGGTTCATTTTCCGGAGAATTTCATCGTCTCCTGATTGCGCGGGCAGGGAAATATATTCGCAGATCTTTTTTGAGTTGGCGATCGTTTTAATGAGCTCATCGGACATATCCTTGGGATGGCTGGTGAGGAAAGATATCCAAAACTGGCCGGGGACTTTGCCTGCCATTCGGAGAAGTTTGGGAAAGCTTATTGAATCGGATTTATAGCTGTTCACGTTCTGCCCCAAAAGCACAATTTCTTTGCAGCCTTTTTTCGTCAAACTTTTCACTTCCTTCAGAACATCTTCTGCCGGTCTTGAATATTCCCGTCCGCGGGCATAGGGAACAACACAATAGGTGCAGAAGTTGTTGCAGCCGGTCATAATCGGGATATACGCGGTGTACAGATTTGAATATTTTGGAGATATGCTAAGATAATCTTTGGATGACCCATTCTTCGCATCCAGCATCTCTTTCGCTTTTTCCGGAAAGCTTTTTATTTCGCAGAATAGATCAACTTTTCCCCTCAGTCTTCGCTGTACATCTTTTCTGTGAGCCAAGCAACCAGTCAAAACAATCTTCTTCTCCGGATATTTTTTCTTGATGTTATTGATCTGTCCATAAACGCGGTCTTCGGCTGATTGGCGCACGCCGCAAGTGACAAACACGATTAAACCCGCCTTCGCTAATGCTTCGGCGGGCAAGTCAGCCTTACTTTTTTTTATTCCCAATTTCTCTAAATAAGCTGAAATTCTTTCGGCGTCTGACTGGTTCATTTGACAGCCGAAAACTTTGATAAAATAGGTCATCATTTCTTGTCTTCGATTTCTTTTGCAACCTTCTCCAAAAACTTCTCAATCTTCATCGCCCCGAGATCTCCTTTCTCCCGGTCTCGGACGGCGACGGTTTTGGATTTCATTTCCTTTTCGCCGACAATGAGCATGTAGTTTATTTTTTGGTTTTGCGCGGTGCGGATTCTTTTTCCAAGAGACTCGCTCGCTTCGTTCATCACGACGCGGACATTATTTTCCGAAAGTTTTTTCAAGATTTCTTTTCCATACTTTTCAAACTTTTCCGAAACGGGAATGACCTCGACTTGAACGGGGGAGAGCCAAAGCGGAAACGCACCGGAAAAATGTTCAATAAGAATTCCCAGAAATCTTTCGGGAGATCCAGTTATTGCGCGATGAATCATGACTGGCGTGCGCTTCTTTCCTTTTTCGTCAATATAGTTCAGTTCGAAACGCTCCGGCATTATAAAGTCGAGCTGGATCGTGGATATTTGCCATTCTCTTCCCAAGGAATCCTTCGCCATAAGATCCATTTTTGGTCCATACATGGCTGCTTCACCGATACCAATCACATAATCAATTTTATTTTCAATCAGTATTTCTTCCAATAGTTTTTGTGATTTTTTCCAAACGGCTGGTTTGCCTAAGTATTTTTCCGGAGTTTTGGGATCCCAAAGAGAAAGACGAATTTTGTATTTCATACCGTATGTCTGCATAGCTTTCTTTATGGCTTCGAGTATGGAGGAAAATTCTGCTTTTATCTGATCCTCGCGGCAAAAACAATGGCCGTCATCTTGGCAAAAGCACCTAAGTCGCATAAGCCCGGAAAGCTCTCCTGGTTTTTCATCGCGATAAAGATTCGCAAAATCGGAAATTCTCATGGGAAGATCTTTGTAGCTCCTTGTTGTGGAAGCAAAAATTTGGGTGTGTTGAGGGCAGTTCATCGGTTTTAGGAAATATTCTTCATCAGTATAATGCGAAACAACTTTTAGCATATCACCTTCGAATTTTTCATAGTGGCCGGAGATTTTGAAAAGGTCGGCCTTATTCATATTTGGAGTATGTACTTCCTGGTATCCGATTGCTGATTGCAATTCATTCGAATAATTGATGATTTCTCGACGAACGGTTGCTCCCTTGTCTGTATAAATCGGAAGACCAGGACCAACTAAATCGGAAAAAATAAATAAGCCCAATTCTTTCCCGAGTTTTCGATGGTCTCTTTTTTCCGCCTCTTGCATCATGGCAAGATATTGCCGGAGTTCTTTGTCGGTCGCGAAGGCCACGCCGTATATCCGCTGAAGCATTCTGTTCTTTTCGTCGCCTCTCCAATAGGCTCCTGATATTTTGGTGAGCTTGAAAGCCTTCGGACTTATTTCTCCGGTTGAATCGATGTGCGGACCGGAGCAAAGATCGACAAAATTTCCCGTGCGATAAATTGAAACAGATTTTGTTTTCGGATTTTCTTTCGCAATATCTTTGATGAGTTCAGTCTTGAGAGGCTGCTTGGATTTTTTGAAATCTTTCAGCGCCTCGGCAATCGAAATATTCGCTTTTTCAAATTTGTGATTTGCCTTGATGATGCTCTGCATTTTTTCTTCGAGAAGCGCAAGATCTTCCGGAATGAGAGTGCGCGGCAGATCAAAGTCATAGTAGAACCCGTTTTCAATGGCCGGTCCGATGCCAAAGCGGGCGTCAGGGAACATTTCGAATACCGCCGCGGCGAGGACATGGGAGAGGGAGTGACGGAGAATTTCAATTTTGGGTTGTTTTGGCATAGTGATATATTATTTTTTACTCTTGAATAGTACAATTAAACAGGCTAAAAATCAAATTTTGAAACAGACTCAAAGATGACAATTTCGAATAAATATTCTAATATATAGCCATAAGCATTATCTGCAAAATATGACTTCTTCTCAGCGTACAAAGAAGCGACTGGTGATAATCTTCGTCTATCTGGTGATATTGGGTCTGATTGTAACCGGATTTTATTATCTTTTTCGAACTGCGCCGACTTGCCGGGACTTGATCCAAAATCAAAAGGAAATGGGAGTTGATTGCGGCGGACCGTGCACTGCTTGCGTGGAAATGCCAAATGTGGAGAATCTCAAAGTGATTGAAAAGGCGATTGTTCCGGGAGAAGCGGGCAAGTATGACGCACTGGTGAAGATCGCAAATCCAAATCCCTTGCTTGGAGCGGCGAGATTCGAGTATTCTTTCAATCTTCTTGACGGGTCGGGAAAAATTGTCGCCAAAAGCGCCGGGTCGAACTTTGTTCTGCCTGGACAGACAAAATATATTCTTGCTTTCAACTTGTCTCCCGAAACAATCCCAGAAAGCCTTGATTTTGATATCAGCTCATTTGAATGGAGCAAATTTTCCGAATATCAAGAACCGGACATCGCAATATACTCGAGAGAATTCAGCCTGGCGGGCGGAGGAGAAACTGGTTTTGCAAAGCTTCAGGCGAAAATGAGAAATCAAAGCGGGTATGATTTCCGCCAGATCACGGATAAGGCCGTGATCAGAAATGGCAATGGCGATCCGGTCGCAATCAACCAAACCGGATTCAATGATGTCAGGACGAACGAGGAAAGAGAGATCAATTTTAATTGGAATAGCACGTTTCAAATTGATCCCGTTTCAGCCAAGATCGAGATCGAACCGGAAGTGAATGTTTTTGAAAGCGACAACTATATGAAACAGCACGGTGCGCCGGGTCAGTACGGAAGCTACGATTTAAATAAGCAATAAAATGGGATGATTAAAAATATTTTGAGGCTGGATTGGCTGCTTCTGACTGCCACACTGCTTCTTGTTGGCTTGAGCTTGGCGATTCTTTTTCCGATCAGCTACACCGGCAGCGGTTTCACTCCCGGCGAAGGAAACAATTTTATTCGGCAGGCAATCTTTTCCATTCTTGGAATTGTTATTTTTTTTATTTTTTCTTTTCTTGATTATCGCGTACTCAGA
>JBAZRT010000020.1:0-14178 GCA_041662765.1 Parcubacteria group bacterium | reverse complement strand
CAGAATTGCCGGGGTAAATATACCCGATGACAAAAGAATAGTAATCGCTCTCACCTATATATATGGAATAGGGCTTTCAAGAAGCAAAGAAGTGCTGGAGGCTTTGAAATTGAGCGCGGATATCCGAACCAAGGATCTTGCCGAAGCGGACGTCAACAAGCTCAAGGATTATATCGAAAAGAATTTTACGATTGAAGGAGAACTCAAGCACCAAAAACAAATGAATATCCGTCGTTTGAAGGATATCGGCTGTTATAGAGGCATTCGCCATACGAGAGGCCTCACTGTCCGCGGCCAAAGAACCAGGACCAACACGCGAACTGTCCGTGGAAATGTGAGAAAAACGGCCGGAAGCGGAAGACGCAAAGCAGCAGAAAAAACATAGTCAGCATTTAGTATTTTGTATGACAAAGGAAAATATTGAAAAAGAGGGCATAAAAGCTCAAGAGACTGACGCAAAATCAGAAGTTGTTGATATTGAAAAAAAAGAGGAAAAAAGCGAATCTGCGACTGAAGCAAAAGCTGAATCGACGGCCGAGGAAGCGGTTGCTGCGAAGAAGAAAAAGAAAAAGATCCGCCGGCAAATTCTCAAAGGGCAAGCGCATATCCAGTGCACATACAACAACACCCTGGTTACCTTTTCCGATATGAGCGGAAAGGTCCTTTCATGGTCAAGCGCCGGATCTTTGGGCTTCAAGGGGGCAAAAAAAGCCACCCCGTATGCCGCGACTCAAATTGTGAATGCCGCTTCGGAAAAAGTGTCCAAATATGGCTTGAGAGAGATCGATGTTTTCGTCAAAGGAGTCGGAAGCGGCCGCGAAGCGTCGATACGCGCATTAGTAAACAATGATTTTGATATACAGATAATCAAGGATATTACGCCGGTTCCACACAATGGATGCCGACCGAAAAAACCGCGAAGAGTATAAATATATGACCAAGATATCCGCCAAATGCAAATTGTGCCGCCGTGCCAGTGAAAAACTCTTCTTGAAGGGCGATCGTTGCGGTACGCCCAAATGCGCGATGATCCGAAAGCCGACGCCTCCGGGAATGCACACGCCCAAAGGACGAAGAGCCAAGAGCGAATATGGCCAACAGCTTGCAATGAAACAGCGCATAAAAAGAATTTATGCCGTTATGGAGAGGCAGCTAAGAAAATATTTTCAGGAAGTGCAAAACAAGCAAGGTACTGTTGGCGATCTTCTTATGCAGAAGCTCGAAATGAGGCTTGATAACGTGATATACCGCTCAGGTCTTGCTTCCAGCCGGCGCCAAGCCCGCCAATTGGCCAGACATGGTTCTTTCGCAATAAATCAAAAAAATGTAAACATCCCTTCTTTTGAATTGAAAATAGGTGACAAAATAAATATCCGGGAAAACAAGCAAAGCAATGAATATTTCAAGCAGATTTTGCCGATCATAAAAGAAAAAAAAGGAACAGGCCAGCCGAATTGGATTGATATCGACCTCAAAGACATAACCTTGGAAATAAAAGGAAAGCCGACCATATCCGATCTGGGAAGCGGCATAGATGTTCAAATGGTGATCGAATTTTATTCACGCTAAATAAATTTTAATTTAAAAAAATGCAAAAAATAACGCTGTCTTCGCATCCTAAATATATCCAAATTGAAAAAAACATCGGAAAGATCGAGATCGATGGATGCTATCCCGGATATGGCACGACTCTTGGCAACACTCTTCGCCGAGTGCTCCTTTCTTCGCTTCCGGGTACGGCGGCGACCTCAGTGAAAATAAAAGGAATTTCACACGAATATTCGACTATTCCTGGTGTCCTGGAAGACGCGATTCAAATAATCCTCAATCTCAAAAAAATAAGGTTTCATTCGCACAAAGACGAACCGGTGAAATTGACTCTCAAAGAAAAGGGGCTGAAAAAGATAACTGCCGGTGATATCCAGTGCCCTTCCGATGTGGAAGTGATCAATAAGGAGGCTTTGATTGCCACAATAACGGACAAAAAGGGAGAAGTTGAGATGGAGATCGAAGTTCAAAATGGACTTGGTTATGTTCCTGTGGAGCAACAGATAAGGGAAACAAAAGAAATTGGCCTTATTGCGATTGATGCCGTGTTCACCCCCGTGCGAAGAGTGAATTATTCCGTTGAAAACACCCGTGTTGGAAAAAGAACCGACTTTGACAAAATTACTCTTGAAATCGAAACGGATGGTTCGATCGATCCCAAAGAAGCCTACGAAAAAGCAGTAAAGCTCATTGTCGAACAGTTTGAAAATATCAATAATTTTGAGATCGAGCAAAAAGAGGAAGTCCAGCCGGAAATCGGGACAGCCGTGGAAGACAAGAAAAAAGCGGATGAAGCTTCCGAAGAAAAAAGAGAATTTGCCAAAGAAGAATCATTGAACACTGGCATTGAAGCTCTTTCTCTTTCAACGAGAACAATGAACGTGCTCGAAAAAGGAAAATTGAAAACAGTTTCGGATTTGATCGCCCTTAGCGAAGAACAGATGATGGAACTTGATGGAATGGGCGAAAAGGGAATAAAGGAGATCAAAAAGGCAATCGGTAATTTCGGCCTGACCCTAAAGGCTCAATAAACCCATGAAGCACAAAAAAACCGGTCGAAAATTCAGCCGAGAGAAAAAGCAGAGAGAGGCCATGATCAAGATAATGCTTGGCGATTTGCTTTTGAAAAGAAGAATAACAACCACGCTGGCCAAAGCGAAAGAATTGAAGATGATCGCGGAAAAGATCATTGGCCGGACAAAGAAGCCTGAATCTCTGCGATATTTGAAATTAAAGCTTCCGCAAAACATCGATTTGAAAACCCTTCGGGGCATTGCTTTGATCGCAGCTCCAAGAGAAAGCGGTTATTTGAGAGTTATCAAAAAAGGACGGCGCCTCTCGGATAGCGCGCCAATGGCTATTCTTGAGATTATTGATGAAAGCAAAAAATCTGATAAAGAAAAAGCATGAACAAAAAAACCTTGCCGGTGAAAAAATATTATCTCTTCAATTGTGAAGACTTCGTTCTGGGGCGTATGGCTACCAAGATCGCCTTTATTTTGCAGGGAAAAGACCTGCCTGATTTCGCGCCGAACGTCGAGAGCGCCGTCAACGTCATTGTGATAAACTCGGATAAACTGAGAGTGAGCGGCCGCAAAAAAGACGAAAAGACCTATCATACTTATTCCGGCTATCCCGGAGGTATAACCTCTCGAAAACTCAAGGATGTCATCGAGAGAGATTCTCGCCAGGCTGTTTGGAACTCTGTTTACGGGATGCTTCCCAAGAACAAATTGAGAGACCTTTTGATGAAAAGAATGCTTATTTGCAAAGATGAGAACTATGGCGCAAATATCGAAGCTGAAAAGGTTCTTCCAGCGCCAACCGTTGATAAAAAAAATAACTAGATATTTTATATTATGCCCGTCAAAAAATCCGTGAAAAAAGAACTAAAAAAAACGCCGGAGAAGGTCAAATCGACCGGGAAGTATTTTCGGGGTATTGGCCGGCGAAAACTTTCTATTGCAGGGGCAAAAATATTTCTTGCTTCGGCAAACGAGACGAATCAGGAATTTCTGATCAATAAGAAGGATTACAAAGAATATTTTCCCCTTGCTGAGCTTCAGGATATCGTTGCTGCGCCTCTCAAGGCTGTTGCTTCGCCGAAAATATCGAGGATCACCGTTGCTGTGAGAGGCGGCGGAATGAGAGGGCAAGCCGAAGCTTCCAGACTGGGTATCGCCAGGGCCTTGGTGCTGATCGATGAAACATTCAAGAAACCCTTGCGGGACCTGGGATATCTCACTCGCGATGCCCGGATCGTGGAACGGAAAAAAGCCGGACTGAAAAAAGCCCGCCGAGCCCCCCAATTCTCGAAACGATAAAAATTTGACATAGCCGAAAAAATTGATATTATAGTTTCAAGAACATTAATAAATTAACTAGAAAGGAAGGTGTATTAATAAGTGGAAAAAGATCCCGTTACTCCTGAAGATCAAGAAGAGACTTCAGAAGAAGGGAGGGAAAATATGAAAGCATGGTTCACAGAGAACATGCGAATGATCGTAAGTGTTGTTATTGTAGTCGTAATTGCTGCGGGAATATATACGTATTCGAAAAGAGCGCAGGCTCCGAGTACCCCAAGCAAAGTTGCTTCTACCGAGCAAAATGCTGAAGGAAAGATCAGCGTGATCGGCGGAGACAATGAAAGCGCC
This sequence comes from Parcubacteria group bacterium, assembly GCA_041662765.1. Lineage (GTDB taxonomy): Bacteria > Patescibacteriota > Minisyncoccia > Moranbacterales > UBA11712 > JAPLXD01. The sequence continues at coordinate 9,976 of JBAZRT010000020.1, read as the reverse complement.
AATACGGAAAGTGCGACCGATCAGACGCAAGTTTCGGAAGAAACGCAGATGCAAACACAACCGGCTGAAAAATCTCCGACTGCAGCGCCTCAAACAAGCCAGGAAACAGAAAATTCTTTCGTGGAAACTGCCGCGAAGGGAGATGGAAGTACAAATCTCGCACGTAGAGCTTTGGCGAACTACCTGGAAAAAAATGCGGATTCGAGCCTTTCAGCGGAACAAAAGATCTATATCGAAGATTTTCTCCGTCGCCAAGTAAAGGATGGCCGTCTGAAAATAGGCGATACAAGGGAATTCAGTAAAGATACAATTGCTAAGGCGATTGAAAAGTCCAAAGGACTCAGCGAAAAACAACTTCAGAATTTGCAGCAATACTCACAGAGAGTTCCTGGACTGAAATAAAATTTGAAATAAAGATCGTTCTTTTTGAATAATATTAACCAGAAAATCGGCAACTGCCGGTTTTTTGGTATTAAGGGGGGTGCGTGGGTGTACAAACGAAGAAAGATATTCTACTATAAAGCTGATAAATCCAATATAATTTTTCAAATTATGGCCGCTTTTTATCGCCGTTTGTTTTTTTGGGTATTTGCCATTCTTTTTCTTTTTACGACCCCGGTGGCAATTCTTTATTCGCAGGGCTACCGCTTCAATCAATATCAGGGAATCTTTATACACAGCGGATCGATTACCGTGAAATCCACTCCGTCAAGTATAAATGTTTTTCTCAATGGTCAGCTGCAACCGTCTGGAAGACTTGGCATGATCAACAACTCCACGACCCTGAATGGACTCAGGCCGGGAACCTACAACCTCAAAGTTACCGCCGATGGATATAAAGATTGGGAAAAAAATATTGAAGTTCACAGCGGAGTTTCTACCGAGTTTTGGAATGTCTTCTTGCCGCAAAAAAATTATTCACCAAAAGAGCTGAACGCCGAAGATGTTCAGAGATATTTTCCCTCTCCTTTCGGGAAAAAGGTTGCTTATTTCAAAAAAAACGCTGATAATCTTGAAATTTGGTCGCTGGATATGAAGAAAAACGAATCGACGCTGATTTTTTCAAAACCGGGACTGGATTTTTCAACTGATTTGCTGGAAAACGCCGAATGGGACTCCAATGAGCAAATGCTGATTGCTCCGGTTCGCTCAAATGGCAAAAAGGATTTTCTTATTTTGGATTCCGAAAATGTCCAAGCGTCTGCGCTCCTCTCGGAAATGATCTCGCTCTCGGATCTTGATCGGGCTCGCTGGAGTTCCGACAATCAAGAAACTATCTATTTCACAGCCGTATCAAAGGAGGATTCGAAAAAAAATCTCTATCGGATCAGCTTGGGCACAAAAGACACAGAGATTATTTCCGAAAACGTCAAAGCATATGATCTTTCCGGAAAGTACATTTATTTTTTGAAACAAAACGATATTATATATAAGACAGATCTTAATGGGAAAGGCGAAAAGCAGATGACTGTTGAGGCTATCCCTTTCTCTGATCCGAACGAACAGTCGCGTCTTATTGTGTATGATGATGACCGCCAGGTCGTTATTTCCGAAAGAGGACAACTTTTTGTCCACAACAATGCAACGACCGAAACGCTGAGAAAAATAGGGGATGATGTTTTGGGGGCGCAGTTTTCGGATGATGGAAAGAAGATTTTATACTGGAACAACAATGAAATCGAAGTTTTGTATCTCAGAGTGTGGGATGTTCAGCCGCGCCGAAGTGAAAATGAAACGCAGCAAATCATTCGTTTTTCAACTCCGATCAAAAATGTCTTCTGGTATCGAGACTATGAGCACATTTTTTTCAGTACTCAGAACAAATTGAAGATCGCAGAGCTTGATCAGCGCGATCATAGAAGCGTTTTTGACATCCTGGAATACAATTCAGAAAATTTCACAAGCTCATATGACGCGGCGAATGGAATTTTTTATTTTCTTGACGAGATCAACGGAAAAAGAAAATTTTTCTATTTAAATATTCCGTTGCAGCCGGGATTTTTCGGAGGTTAGCCCCTGTGGATAACTTTTTTGACTTGCATTTGAAAAAAAATGATATATAATGAAATAAATTCTACGAAGTTATTGAAAATAATTTTTTAGAAAAAATAAAAAATAAAATTGAAGGGAGGTGAAACACAATGGCAAAGAAAAAAGTAGCAAAGAAAAAGAAAGTTGTGAAGAAAAAAAAGGTAGCAAAGAAAAAAAAGAAAAGATAGTTTGAATCAATTTTCTTTTTGCAATAAGAAAAGGAGACCTCATTGGGCGCCTTTGCATTTCTTTCTTTTTTTGTCGGCAGAGAGATGATTAAGATGATATTCTTATTTCTGCCATACGCCATTTTTTCGCCAGGTCCATCGAAAATTTCACCTTGGATTTTGGCCAATATTTCTTGGAAATACGGCCTATATCAGGCTTTTGCTCGGGGCTGAATTCAATAAGCAAACAGCATTTGCCAGTGATTGATGATCTCAGCTGCTGAAACATTTTATCATAGTGCGCCAAGCCCTTATTGCGGCTATGGAGAGCAGACTTCGGTTCGAATTTGAGGTTCTTTTCATTTCTTCTATATAGCGCAGGAGAAACATACGGAAGATTTGCAATAATAAAAACGTTTTCAGGTTTTGTTTTTCTTTTCTCAACCAGAGACTGGTCCGCCTTTGGCGGAAAAAAATATTCCAGCATGTCTGATTGAATAAACTTTATTTTTTTCTCAACTTTATTTTTTTCCGCATTTTTTTTCGCGACTTGCAAAGATGCTTTCGAAATATCTATCGCATAAAAGTCTTTGTTTCTTCGAATTTTTTCCGGAATATTTTTTGCGATTGATATGATTATGTTTCCGCTGCCGGTACCAATGTCGATGATATCCAGCTTGTCAGGGAATTTTTTTATTCTCTCGATAGCGCCTTCGACCAGCAGTTCCGTTTCCGGCCGGGGAATTAAAACATTCTTGTTCACCAGAAATTCCAATCCAAAAAATTCTTTTTTTCCGGCGATATAGGCAATTGGTTCTCCGCTTGCTCTTCTCGCGCAGAAAGAATCCATTTTTTTTATCTGCACAACGGACAATTTTTTTTCCGGATGCGCCAAAATAAATTCTTTCGAAAAATTTCCTGCCAAAGATAAAAGAATCCCCGCGTCGAGAGGAGATAATTTATATTCTAAATAATTTTTTCTTAAAATATCCCGTATGGTCATTGAAAAAACGATAAATTGAAAATTAGGCTGACATTTTTCTCTTCAGATCCTCTTCTTCCAGAGGGTCGAGTATCTTATCAAGGTCTCCATCCAAAATTCCTCCGATATTGCTCCAGCTTTCTTTGATGCGATGATCAGTGATCCGGTCTTGCGGGAAATTGTATGTTCGGATCTTTTCCGACCGGTCGCCGGTTCCGATCTGGCTTTTTCTTTCCGCGCCGAGTTCTTTCATTCTTTTCTCTTCCTGTTCCGCCAAAATGCGGGAACGCAAAACTTTCATAGCCTTTTCTTTGTTTTTGATCTGGGATTTTTCGTCCTGGCAAGATACGATTGTTCCTGTCGGGATATGCATGATGCGCACCGCGCTATAGGTTGTGTTCACGCTTTGTCCGCCCGGTCCGGAAGAACAAAAGGTGTCAATGCGCAAATCTTTGGGGTTGATCTCAATGTCCACCTCTTCTGCTTCAGGAAGAACGGCGACCGTTGCAGTTGAAGTATGAATTCGGCCCGATTTTTCCGTTTCCGGAACTCTTTGCACGCGATGCACGCCCGATTCGTATTTCATTCTGCCGAATACGTTTTTTCCTTCAATGCTGGCGATAACTTCTTTGAAACCGCCGATGGAATTGGGACTGGAGCTCAATATCCCGGCTCGCCAGTTGTTTTTTTCCGCATAGCGCAAATACATTTTCAAAAGTTGGGCCGCAAAAAGCGCCGACTCGTCTCCGCCCGCTCCCGCGCGTATCTCAATGATCACGTTTTTGCTGTCATGCGGGTCTTTTGGCACAATCATTCTTTTGAGATCTTCTTCCGCCTTTTCCTTTTTTTTCGACAACTTCACATTTTCATCCATTGCCATTTCTTTGATTTCCGCTTCAGTTTCGCTATTCACGATCTCAGCGTTTTCGCGCATGTCTTTCTCGATCTTTTCAAACTCAGCAATTTTCGAAATTGTTTCTTCCAGTTCCGCCATTCTTTTCCCGATCACTTTCATTTTTTCGGAATTAGAAACAATCGCGGGCTTTTCCAGCTCGGTCTTCAGCTCATTGTATTCATTTTTGATTGCATCAAGTTGATTTTTCATATGACTAAGACTAATACTCTCAAAGAAGGAGAGGTTTGTCAAAAAAAGACCGCTTGAGAGCGGCCTTCTTTGAATATATGTAGCAACTATTTTGCAGACTTGGCGGGTTTTTTGGCAGTAGTCGCTGTTTTTTTCTTCACAGCTTTTTTCTTTGTTTCCGGCTTAGCTATCTTTTCGGCGGGTTTTGTCTTCCTCTTTGACCTTTCCATCTTGTCTGCGAGAAGCTTTTCGCTTTTTTCCATTCTTTTCTTGAAGCGATCAACGCGGCCAGTTGAGTCGACGAGCCTTTTTTTGCCAGTATAAAAAGGATGGCAAGCGCTGCAAACCTCGATCTTCATTTCCGGTTTCACGGATCCGGTCGTGATCACATTTCCGCAAGCGCAGATGATCTTGGCTTCGGGGTTGTATTTCGGGTGGATGTCTTTTTTCATAATGGAATAGCGTTAAATTTACCTATAAATACTAGCATAACATTCAATAATTGACAAGCCCCGGCCGTCTTGCTACAATATAAACCGTTATCAAACATATCTCTCACGGAAAAATCCTTGTCCCAATCAATGGGTAAATTCGAGAGATAGAAGTAAATAATTAAAGGAAAAAACAATGCAAAACAATGAAGAAACCCCCAAAGAAGGGGAAAAAGCGGCGAACCGTGAGGAATCAGCCGGTTTTTCGTATGAGAACCTTGTTCTCAATATCACGGACATGCTCAAGGCTGGAGTCCATTTTGGACACAAAAGCTCTCGCTGGAATCCGAAAATGCGCGAATTTGTGTTCGGCGTGAGAAATGATATTCATATCATTGACCTTGAAAAAACTATGCCCCTTTTCCGGAAAGCGCTTGAGTTTTTGTGCGGCGTTGTTGAAAATGGCGGGAAAATACTTTTTGTTGGCACCAAGCCCCAAGCACGGCGGTTGACTGAAATGACAGCGAAAGAAACAGACATGCCGTATGTCATGAATCGCTGGCTGGGCGGAACTTTCACGAATTTTTCCGAGATCAAAGGCCGGATCAAATATCTCAATGATCAAGAAAGCTTGAGCGAGAGCGAGGAAGTCAAAAAGTATACCAAATACGAGCAAAGCCGGATCAGAAAGGAAATTGAAAGAATGAACGAAAAAATGGGCGGAATAAAAAAAATGGACAAACTTCCTCAAGCCGTTTTTGTTGTTGATATAAAAGAAAATTCCTTGGCGGTCAAAGAAGCCCGTGCTGCCGGAATTCCAACAGTAGCGATGGTTGATACCAACACAGATCCAACGCTCGTCGACTTTCCGATTCCCGGCAATGACGACGCGCTTTCTTCGCTCAAATATATGTTGGGAATTGTCGCAAAAAATATAATGGAAGCGAAGAAAAAAGTGAAAGTCGAGAAAGCTGAAGCAAGTAAGAAAGACAAGTAGCAAATATTAAAAGTGATCAAAAAGATATGACCGAGATCAAAATAACAGCCCAACTCGTCAAGGACCTGCGCGGCAGGACAGGTGCGAGCATAATGGAATGCCGCAATGCACTTTCCGAGTCAAAGGGCGATATTGAAAAAGCAATTGAATATTTGCGCAAGAGAGGGAAAGAGAGAGCAGCCAAGAAGGCCGATCGGATAACTGCAGAAGGAGTCATCGCCTCATATGTTCACAACAACCGGAAGGTAGCGGCAATGGTTGAAGTGTTTTGTGAAACCGACTTTGTGGCAAAAAATGCGGAGTTTCAAGAATTGGCGCATGATCTGGCGATGCATATTGCCGCTTCAAACCCGAAATATCTCTCCATGGAAAAAATAGACCCAAAAGACAAGAAAGATTTTGAAAAATTTGTGCGGGAAAATCTGGCTTCAGAAAAAAAACCAGCCGATATAATGGAAAAGATAGTCGAGGGCAAAGTAAAAAAGCATTTTGAAGAGATTTCGTTTCTTGCCCAGCCATTTGTGAAAAATCCTGACATGACGGTCGAAGATCTGATAAAGGAAAAAATTTCGAAAATCGGAGAGAATATCCAGATCGGAAATTTTGCGAGATTTGAAATCTAAGCTCATGACAAAAACTATTTTTCTCAAAATTCGCCGCTGGGAAAATTCTCAGCCGATTGAATCTGCACAATCTTTTCAAAGAGGAGATCTGCTGATCGTGGAAACGAATGACGGGCTTGAATCGGCAATTGTGGAAGATATCCGGGAAAAAAAAGAAGGAAAATTGCCGGGCTTGCAAAGAGAAGCGCCAGCGGTAAAAATCATACGCAAAGCCAGTTTGCGGGACATAAATACGATCAAAGAGCACAGAGAAAAAGAAAAGGAAGCGCTTGAATTGTGCCGCAAGGAAGTGAAAAAGAACGGAATGCCGATGAAGATAGTCAAGGCAGCCTATTCTTTTGATGGCGGGAATATCTCATTTGCTTTTGTTGCGGATGGAAGAGTTGATTTTCGGGAACTGGTAAAAACTCTTTCCAAAGTTTTTCAGCGGTCCATCCGGCTTCATCAAATTGGAGCCCGTGATGAAGCGCGAGAAAGCGGAGGATATGGAATTTGTGGAAGAGGCTTGTGCTGTGAAAGATTCAAGGAAAATCTGCCAAGTATCAATTCTGAAATGGCCAAAGCTCAGCAAATTGTTCGCCGCGGTTCAGAGAGGATTTCCGGTCTTTGCGGACGGTTGATGTGCTGTCTCGCCTATGAAGCCAACCAGTACCGGGAAATACTCGAGGAAATGCCGAAAATTGGCGAAGAAGTTAAAACGAAGGAAGGAAAAGGAATTGTAAAAGAGGTAAATGCCCTTTCCGGAGAAATAAAAATCGAACTTGAAAACAAAAAGTATATCCGCATTGCGTCCGAAGATATTTAATATTTTTAATTTACTGTCACTTTATGTTTTGGATCTACTTATCTCCCATCATATTGGTCGCCGCTCTTGCGGGTCTGGTTATAATTATCGGAAAGAAGTCAGCCGCCCTCAAAAAAACAGACTCTTTTCAAAGCAAATTTGCGGTTTCAGATGACAAGAATCGCAGTCAAAAAAACCGTCTGAAATCAATCGGAAAGAAATTTCTTCATCTGACGGAAAAGATTCTTATTTTGATCAGAATTTCATTCAAAAAGATCGAACAGGTTGTTTCCGGCTGGGCGATAAAGCTCAAAGCAAGGAGAAGCGGCCGAAAAGTGGAAGATGTTTCGCTTGAAAAGGGATTGCTTGAAGAAAATTTGAACATGCCGGAAGCCAATGTGAAAATAGTTCAGGGGATGATGAAAAATGACGAAATTTCCTCAGGTTTGGACCGGGGCGGAGAAAAGATGGAATATGTCAACAGTGAAGTTATCTCCCGAAGAAAAATTCAGAATGAACCTGTTGTTATTCCAAAGAAAGAACCTCTTCCGGAAGACAAAGTGAGAGAAGCGGCGCTTATATATCGCATTGCGGAAAATCCGAAAGATATTGAGGCTTATCGCGAGATCGGGGATTATTATATGGACATAGGCAATATCAAGGATGCCAAAGAATCATTCAAAATGGTTTTGAAACTGCGTCCCCGCGATCTCAAGGCCAAAAGCAGCCTCAGGGAAATCGAAATGAAGATGAGACTTGGGAGCTAGCCGCATTTCAATTTTACTGGCTTGGCGGGATAAACAGCAGGGTCTATAATTTAAACGTGCCGATGATGCCGGCTTAGCTCAGTGGCAGAGCAACTGTTTTGTAAACAGTAGGTCGTCGGTCCGAATCCGACAGCCGGCTCAGGAAAACAAAAATGGGCAGGTGACAGAGCGGCCAATTGTACCAGACTGTAAATCTGGCGCCTTCGGGCTACGGGGGTTCGAATCCCTCCCTGCCCACACAAGCGAAAAAGTTCACCTTTTAGGTGAGCTTTTTTGGTTTTATCTGGATTAAGTAGGGTTCAAACAGGAAAGGGGTCGGGAAAACAAAAGTTTTCCCGGGGTGGAAGAATTGAAACCGCAAGGTTTCAAGGAGCGAAGCGACGTTCGAATCCCTCCCTGCCCACAATGAAAAAATCTTGCCCCTGGGCAGGATTTTTTGTTTGGCTGATTTATGATATAATAAAGTCAGAAACACAAACAAAATGAATTTTCTCATTTGGCATTATACCAAAGGAATTCACAAGCTTCTTGAAATTTGGCGAAACTATGTGAAATTTTTTTGGTGGTACTTCGGCATCGGACGGCACTTCCGTACGTTGTTTTCGTCTTGGAAAAGGGATATTTCCCATGTTGGAAGCCCGGGCTTTCATCCGGTTCTCCTTGTCCAGTCCGCTCTTGAAAACATCGTAACCCGATTTTTCGGCTCTGTCGTGAAAGCGTTTGTGATCTTATTCGGCCTTATTTATGAATTGGTCATGCTTTTGCTGTTGCCGCTGGTCCTTCTTGTCTGGCTTCTTTGGCCGTTGTTTTTGTTTGCAGGGATTGGCATTTTCTTTTCTCTGGACGCTGGATCGACCACTCCGCTTTTCTTTGAAAGTCTGAGCTTTTTTTTGTCTTTTGTTTTGATTTTGATCTCTTTCAGAGCCTATCTTGCTGAAAAAAAATATAATTTTGTCACGAATCTGCCTCAGGCTATGGATCAGGAATGGTTTTCGAGAGTATGGCAGAGGATCGGAAAGGATCCGTCAGCAATTGATGAGCGATCTCTGGCTGACCCGAAAGCCCTTGAGATCTTTCTCCGCAGTTGCGACATCACGTCCGAAGAGTTCAAAAAATTGATCGAATTTGAGGCGGAGTGTCAACTGGAAAAAGAAGAAAAGAAAAGATTTTGGAACAAGAACAATCTTTACAACACATCGGCAATCGGTGAAAACTGGACCTATGCCTATACGGTTCATCTTGACCGATATTCCACGGACTTGTCCGAAGGCGATCCGACAGAATACAACAATTCGAAATTGATCGGGCGATCCGAAGAATTGGGTATGCTCGAACTGGTTTTGACCCGTCCCAGCCAGAATAGCGCTCTCATTATTGGCGAAGCAGGAGTTGGAAAGCGGACTCTTGTGCATTCTTTGGCTGAAAAAATTCGAAAAAGAGAAGTCAGTCCCTATCTTTTTGGAAAGAGAGTCCTTGAGATCAACCTCGGAGAAATCTTTTCAGGGATGACGGAAAAAGGACAAGTCGAAGATTCGCTGCGCGCAATGTTCTTTGAAGCCGCTTATGCCGGCAATATCATCCTGGTGATCGACAGCATAGGCCATTTTCTCAGTTCCAATCCGCAAAATCCGGGAGAAAATATTTCAGCCGTCTTGGAAGAGTTTCTGGCTGCACCAACTTTTCAAGTTATCGGCCTTGCGGATACAGTTGAATTTCACCAAAATATAGAAAAGAAAGAAGCTCTTACGAAATATTTCGAAAAAATTCAACTCGAAGAGATGAATAGCGAGCAGACTCTTGCCGTTTTGCTTGACGAGCTTGAGCAGGTCGAGCAAGGGAAAGTCATCTTTACGTATCAGGGACTCCGGGAAATTGTGAAATTGTCAGAACGATATCTCACGGATTCTCCCTTTCCGGAAAAAGCCCTTGATCTTCTCGAGGAAGCCCTTCTTTTCTGGTATCAATCTTCAATTGAACAATTCATAACGCCGCAAACGGTTGATGAGGTCGTGTCAAAAAAGATAAAAGTCCCTCTCGGCGAAATGCAGTCGGTTGAAAAAGACAAGCTGATCAATCTTGAAAAAATTCTTCATCAGCGGGTGATCGGCCA
>JBAZRT010000019.1:0-14329 GCA_041662765.1 Parcubacteria group bacterium | reverse complement strand
TGACGATCGACATCAGATCTTTGCGCTTTTCTGTTTTTCCGAAACTTTGCTTTCCCGCCGGGGTCGTTTCCGTATCCGCGCCATAGGGTGTTGCCCCGCTTCTTTGCCCGCCCGTGTTCATATACGCTTCGTTGTCATAGCAAACATAGAGAAAATCATGCTGGCGTTCGAGCGCGCCGGACAAACTTTGCAGTCCGATGTCGTATGTTCCCCCGTCGCCCGCGAACACGACAACTTGAATTTTTTTGTCTGCCGGAATTTTGTTTCTTTTTCGCAAAGCTTTGATCGCACCGTCGATTCCAGCCGCTGTCGCTCCACCATTTTCAAATGCGCTGTGAATGAACGGCACTTTCCACGCCGAATAGGGATAGAGCGTCGAAGTCACTTCAAGGCACCCCGTCACGCTGACAACGATCACCGGATCATCCGTGGCGCCAAGAACCGTCCGCACAATCGCCGGAATTCCGCATCCGGCACAAGTGGAATGCCCGGGAGCAAGTTTTTCTGATAATTCTTTGTTCATTTTATTTCAATCCTATATATTTTATTCCTTCGACCTCATCTTTGCTGAGATCTTCAAAAATTTTCTTGATATCCGCTTTGAAAATTTCCCGGCCACCAAGGCCATATATGCAAGATTGCACGGTGTATTTTGTATTGGGGATCGTACACAAAATTTGAATAATTTCTCCGTACAGCGGAGCCGTTGAACCAAGCGGAACTGTCCGGTCCAAGACCGCGATCTTTTTCACATTTTTGAGCGCTTCGGCGATTCGCGCATATGGAAACGGACGAAATAGCTTTATTTTCAGCAATCCCACTTTTTCACCTTTTTCCCGCAATTCATCAACCGCCACTTTGGCCGTTCCAGCTGTTGACCCGGCAACCACGATCACTCTTTCCGCATCCTCAAGCTTATAGCTTTCGAAAACGTCATAATTTCTCCCGCTGATCTTTCCATATTTCTCAAATATTTCCCCAATTTCTCCGAGTATTCCGTCCATCGCCTCAATTTGCGCTCTTTTGAATTCAAAATATGAGTTGGGAAGTCCGACCGGTCCGAATGTTTTCGGATCGTCAAAATTGAGCAGATAATTTTTCGGCTGATAAGTTCCCGCAAAATTTTTCGCAACCGAACTTTCAAGAATTTCCAAATTTTCAACGCTGTGAGAAGTTTGAAATCCGTCCATGATGACCATCGCGGGAAGCCGCACTTTTTCGGCCAGCTTCAAGGCAATGAAGGTATTGTCATATACTTCCTGCGCGTTTTCTGAAAATATCTGGATCCAGCCGGAATCCCTGACAAACATCATGTCTTGATGATCGCAATGAATATTGATCGGGGCGCTGATCGCCCGCGCGCTCACAAGCATCAAAATCGGCAATCTCATTCCGGACGCAATAGGCAAAATTTCAGCCATCAGCAAAATCCCCTGCGAGCTTGACGCCGTCATCGCGCGCACTCCCGCCGCACTCGCTCCAACCGTCGCGCTCATTGCGCTATGCTCCGACTCAACTTCGATCATCTCCGTGTCCGCCTCTCCATCGGCCACCATCTTCGCATATACTTCAATGATCGGCGTTTGAGGCGTGATCGGATAAACCGGCATCACATCGGGATTGATCTGCTTCAAGGCTTCCGCCGCGGCGGCTCCGCCGGTCAGGGCCAAATTTTCCTTTTTTTCGGACATTGTTTTAATTTTTTGTCATTTTAATGGCCTTTTGCGGACAAATTGTCGCGCAGACACCACAACCTTTGCAAATGTCGTAATCTATATCGGCTTTTCGTTCGCTATCATAGTCAATGCACGCTTCCGGACAAGGAGAAAAACAAATTCCGCAGCCGATGCAGGATTTTTTGTCCACCGCCGGCTTCATATATCGCCAGTCTCCCGTGCGCGGAGATTTATCAGTATTATGTTTTATAATAGCCCCCTCTTCGATATCCTTCCAGCTTGTCATTTTATTTTAATAATTTTCAATTATCAATTTACAATGAATTTTCAATGGCCCAATGTTCAATGTTTGAAAATTGAAAATTTAGAAATTGAGTCATTGATTGAAAATTGTGAATTGAAAATTTGAAAATTTTAAAGACTATCATACGCTTTCTCGATCGCTTGAATATTTTTTTCCGTCTTTTCCTGTCCGATCTTTTCCAGATATTTCTCCCGGAAAACTTCGATCACGCTGTCGAGCTTCACAACTTCCGTAATGTTCACCAATTTTCCCAAAATCGCCGTATTCGGCCGCGGCTCACCGATCACTTCCATCGACAAACCCGTTGCGTCAATCGGGAAAATATTTCCGATATATCCCGTTTTTTGAGAAATAGTTTCCCGGTCTTTTGTCGAGTTCACGATCAGATTTTCATTTTCATCGAGATTTTTGGAAACATCCACGATCCCAAGAAGCGTTTCATCCATCATGATCACCGCGTCCGGATCAACCACCGGCTCATGCGTCAAAATAGGTTCGTCCGAAATCCGAACGAATGTTTTCATCGGAGCGCCTGTCCTTTCCGGGCCAAAATCAGGAAACGCCTGCACAAATTTTCCTTCGAGCAAAGCCGCCTGCGCCAAAAGTTCAGCAGCCGTTTTCGCACCCTGCCCTCCCCGCGCGTGAAAAATTATTTCGAAAATTTTCTTGTCGAGTTTCATACAAAAATATTATAGCACAAAAAAACTCGGCTTCCAATAGAAAGCCGAGTTTGCAAATCCTAATTTTTTCCTATTTGGCCAATTGCGCGTCAATCGCCGCCTTTATCTGGTCATACGGAACCATTCCGCCGAAGAATTTGTCGTTCACGAAGAAAGCCGGCGTACCCGAAATTCCGAATTCTTGTGCCATTTGATTGTCGGCATTGATCTTGTCCTGGTATTTCTTCGAAGTCACACACTGGTTGAATTGGGCCATATTCACGCCAATTGCAGTTGCATAAGGCGTTGCGTTGAAAGTTGCGGCTGTGCTCCACGTTGCTTGGTCTCCGTACAGCTTGTCCGCCATTTGCCAAAATTTCCCCTGTTCATTGGCGCATTCGCCTGCCATGGCCGCACTCACCGCCTTGTCATGAATGGAAAGCGGCACTTCTTTGAAGACAAACAACACCTGGTCTTTGTAATCAGCCATCGCTTTCTTGACACCCTGTTCATAGAAAGATTTGCAATATGGACACTGGAAATCACTGAAAATCACCATTTTCACTTTCGCATCTTTCGGACCGGATTGAACGTCACTATCGCTGACCTCAGGCAAGGTAAGAAATTTTCCCGGCTGAATTCCGATCTGGGCCGTATCGATCATATAATTGTCGCCCTGTTTTTGGAAAATATCCTGCGCTTGGGTGTATATGTCCGTTTTCGTCACGCTGTTATCAAATACAAAGGCCGGAAGACTCTTGATCTTCATCTGATCGACCAAAGCTTTTCCATCCTCACTGTCAAACTGCACTTCTTTGACAAGCAATGTCGGCATCACTCTTTTCATCATCTTGACAGCATCCGTGACATCGCATTCTTTGCAGTTCTTGTCGTTGACAACTTGAACCGTCACAACCGGCTCATTGTAGGCAACCCACGTCCGATTTTCAAATGGAATCACATCGAGCTCTCTCATTGCCCGCGCAGATATTCCCTGCCGGCTCACGAATTGCGCCACATCCACAAAAACGCTTCCCGCCAAAAGACCGGCAAGAAGAATAATGATTGATAAATAATTTTTGGTTCTCTTTTTGAGATTAACTGACTGATTTTCTTCACTTTTTACCTCTCTTTTTTCTTCTTCCATTTTCCCCTCCTCTTTTTTTTCTTCCGTCATAATTATTTTGTAAGAATTAGGCAGTTAATTATTGATTGCTTGGGGGTTGAGCCTGACCATCCGCTGGCACATTTTGATCGACGTTCGTTCCTTGGCTCGCGGCCGGGACCGGGGCCATCAGTTTGATATCCTGCTTATACTTCGGAACCAGATAATCGTTGAATCCAATCGTAATCCTTTTTTGCGCTTCGGATTTGAGCGCCACTCCCACCAAAAAGCCAAGAATGAAAATGAGGAGAAAATTGACTCCTTTTTCGGTTATTTTGAGTTTTTGCATTTATTGATATTTTAAGCGAATTATTTGGTCTTCAAAAGTCTAGCAAATTGTTTTTCATTATGCAAGTCGGTCGGTTATAATTGCTAGCGAGACCTGAAAGAAAACTTGTTTTCATTTCGGACGAGCGACGCAATTTCAAGAGCCAGAATGGCTCTTATATTTTCGCCTCATTATTCACTTCCACTTTATTTTTGTCGCAAAATCCTTCCGGAACCTCAAGAACGTATCCCGCATTTCCGGGGGAAGTGAAAATGCGCTGATCGTTGGGAAAAATATTTTTCTCGCACCCGATAACCCGCCCATTTTCGATCCAAATGATGTCAATCGCGAACCGCATGCCCTTCATCCAAAAGTGTTGAGTGTTCTCTCCCATCATTTCAAAAAGCATTCCGCGTCCTTCGGGAAGACTTGTCCTTCCCGCAAGACCCTTTTCGATCTTTGCCTCAGATTTCACCAACTCAGATTTCACCAAAATATCACGGATATAGACACGCTTAATCACATTGCCCCGAACAGAAATGACCTCGCTGAAAATATAATTTGCAAGGATAACAATGATCGCAACCCCTATCACGCCGACGAAGACTTTGATTTTGGTTCTATTTTCCATAAAATAAAATAACATAAAAATATATCCCTCCGACCACTACCATTGTACTCAATTTTCCGATTGCGTTCAAATTGAGCGCCAGCACTCCGATCAAAACACTCGCGAAAAAATAGAGAAAGAATATTTTTTTCTCACTGAAACCTCGCTTGAGAAGCAGATAATGCAAATGCCGGTGGTCTTTTTGAAATATGGATTGGCCTGATCGCCATCTCTCCCAAACGACCCTGATCAAATCCAGTATTGGGATCAACACCGCCATCATCACAGTCGCAATTTTTGCCCCGGCGAATATTGAAAAACTGGCCAAAATAAATCCAAAAAACCAGGCTCCGCTCGTCCCCGCCAGAATTTTTGCCGGATTCCAATTGAAGACCAAGAAACCCGCCACCGCCCCGCCCGCGATTGCCGAGAGAATCGCCACGGCCGGTTGATTGACTTCCGGCTTGAAACTCAAAAAAAATATCGTCCCGAGCGACGCCAGAGTCACTCCGCCAGCAAGTCCGTCCGTCCCATCAAGCCAATTGAGGGCATTCATGAAAACAAGAAAGTATAGAGCAAAGAATATCAGATATATTGCCGGATTGTTGAGGCTTATAGCCGCTCCGCCAAACGGGTTGCTTATGAAACCGCTTCGAACACCAAGGCTAATTGCAATGATTGCGACAATAATTTGAAACACTAATTGCCACTTCCAGCTCAGATTTTTCAAATCGTCCCAAAGTCCAAAAAACAAAATCAACAATCCCCCGGCTAGGATCCCCGCAATCGGTTTTGTGATGACAAGATTTCGGTCGAGCAAAACCGCCAAAACAAAAACCGCGATCACAACCACCCCGCCGAGCCTTCTAAGGCTAAGTCTTAGCGGAGAAGGCTTAACCTTAGAGCTATTTCCCGCCCGCAGTAAAAACCAAATCGCGATTATCGAGATCAAAAAAGAATATAAAAACGGAAGAATAAATTTCACAATTTTATTTCTAGGATACTAATCCTTCTTTCCGCACTTTTTCCGTCACCCAGAATTCGCCGAAGTATTTTCCAAACAAGATGCGAGTTTGGGAATCAACGGCCGGCATAGCTCCAAGAAACGGCGCCGTGATCGGAACCAAAAACCACTGAAGAAACATATAAATATATCTTTTGCGCGAATATCTCTTTGGACGAGGAGGAAGAAGCAAGAGGCTCAAAAACATCGAAACGACAAGACCGATCAGCGCGGCATTCATCAAATAGCGCGTCATATACGGCAAGTTGTGAGCAAGAACGCTCTCGTTGAACTTTGGCCCGCCGATCATCACCGGCAGCCATCCAAGAAGGACGATGACAAATGAGTTCGTCGCCCACGACCAATGCCCCTCGAGCATCGTGAATAAATGCTTCGCTTTTTTGCGCAAGGGAATTTTTTTGTTGGCGAGGAACGCCCGCGCGAGGAGCGGAAAATTTTCAATCCCGTACGCCCAGCGCCTTTTTTGCTTGTATTGGTTTTGAATCGTGTGCCAATAGGTGTCCGCCAGCACCGCGTCGAGCGAAACAGGCAGATAGATCGGCTTTACTTTATAATTACCGTTGAAATAAGTATAACATTTCCAATAGATGATCGAATCCTCCGAAATCACATTCACCGGCCAATAATCGACATCGACGATCGTTTTGAAAGCTTCCGAATGAGATGAAAAGGTGACCATATGTTCCGGCCGCATCGCCTCGACCATATGCCAAAAACTCGAACCCGTGACGATAATCCTCACAAACGCATTTGTGTCCCAGATATTGTTGTGGTACATCGGCAGCGGCTGGTAGGCAAACTGCAAACGATTGGGCTCGGTGATATATTTGAAAGTTAGTGCAGAAAAATATTCCGGATGCGCACAGGTATCGCAGTCAAAATTGGAAAGAATCACCCGCTCGAGAGAAATATTCTTTTCTTCCAGATATTTCTTGAGATATTTTGCTGCATATGTTGTGTTCGAGGCCTTGGCTTTCATCTCGCCCGCTTCCACTTTGTGAACTGTTGCCAAAAAGTCGAAAAATACTCCGTCGAATTTTTTCTTGAGATAGTTGATCTTGCGGTTTCTTTTTTCTGCGTCTTCGCGCTCTTCCGTTGCCAGAAGAATGATGAATTGCTCATTGGGAAAACTCGAATCCGTGACCGCCTGAATGGCCGGCTCAATGATCTCGGGATTTTCTCCTGCCGTCGGCAGCAAGATCACATGGTATACATCTTTCCAGTCCATGAATTTCTTTTTGCCCGGCGCGACGGATTTGACGTCTTTTGCAAGCTCTTGAAGCGCGCGAATCTGCATTTTCGATTTCTTTTTGTTTTTCAGACCAGATATTCTTTCTCTCAATTCCGCCAAAAACTTTTCAGGATCTGATATGCGACGGCAGGCTTCCATCCAATCAATCAGCTTGTGTTTTTTCATTTTTCGAAAAGCGAGGATCGAATAAGCGGAAATATACACTGTGCGATAGAGCCAGTATATGTCGAAAGCGATAATGAAAACCGCGATCCAGACCGGGACAAGAAAGGAAAAGGCAAACATCCCGATGAGCGTGAACCAGGTGAGAATGCCGGGAATCACTTCAAGAAACCGCTGAAGACGGCGCCCGCGTGAATCAGTTGTGCGTGGATTGGGATATTGGAACATACTAAAAATTTATTATTATCGCGCTGATCACTCCCACCGCCATCAAAATCTGCAAAACCAGAGCCGCTCCGGCAAAAAGATAGGCCACCATTTTTTCCTTATAGAAAAAATATCTCGAAAGCACCGCATTGAGAAAAAGAAGCACTGTCGCCAGCGTCGGCATGAAAAAAAGGCTTTTCCAGCCGCCGATCACATCCACGCCGAAATAAATATTGTAGTGCAGAATTATTGGCATGTCCGTCGGCGTCACCGTCCAAAAAAGTGCGACCCAAAGGCCGGCATTCACAAAAATCGCAAAAACTAGTGAGAAAAAAATCACCGGGTCGGTCCAATATCCATGCCAAAAAAATGACCTGGTCTTTTCCCTGATTTTAGTCTTCCACTTTGTCAGCATCTTGATTTATCTTAACTTCGGGCAATTTAATGTTTTCCGAAACCACTTCCAGCTCCTTGTCCTTCGTTTTCTCGAGTTCCATTTGAAATTTTTCCATTCGCCTGTCGGTCAGCTCATATTTGTTGTGGGCGTTTTTGATATGCGTTCCCAATGAAAGAAAGTCTCCTCTGATTTTTCCAAAATAGAGTTCGAGGTTTTTTATGTTTTTGAAAATGGCTTTGGCGTTTTCGGCGATTTTCATTCCGCTGAGTCCCATCACGATCGTTCCAAGATAGGCGTTGAATATGTTCGGCGACACGGGTATGACTCCTTTTTCCTTGGCATAGTCGAACAGATTTTTGTTGCCAAAATCATGGCTGATAATTTCATAATAGACATTTTCCGCCGGTATATACATGAAAGCAAAATCCGACGTCCCTTCATTCGGCAAAATATACTTCTGGGCGATGGCATCAACGTGTTTTTTGACATCGCTATAAAACTGCTTTTTGTGAACATCTTTTTGCGCGTCATCGTCCGCTTCGATTATCTTTCGGAAATTTTCCAGCGGAAATTTGGAATCGATGGGTATCAGATAATCTTTGAGCCTCACGACCACATCCACTTTCTCGCCGCTTTTGAAAGAATATTGCAAAGTATAAAGATTCTTGCTCAATTTCTGGCTTAGCAAATTTTCGAGCATAAATTCCCCCATCACGCCTCGCAGTTTCGGTGCGTTCAGTATGTCATGCAAAGAAGAGATATCCTTGCTGGCTTCAAAAACTTTTTGCGTCTGCTCTTCCAGCTTTGCAAGCTGAGACCTGACTTCGGCATAGGATTTGCTGGCATTGTCCAATCGATCCGTGTTCTCGCCCAGCCGCTGATCGACACTTTTTTGTATTGTTCCCATGTTCTGCGAAAAATTTTGGGAAAGCTGCTGAATCTGATTGGTGATATTTGAAATAATATCAATATTTTTCTGATCCGCTCCTTGTTTTTGCGAATCGCCAATTTTTCGGCGCAAAGACAAAATAAACCCAGCCAGAGCCAGAACGATCAGAACAAGAAAAACAAGCAAAATATTCATTAAAGACATGGAATTGATCCCTATTTATTCCTTCGATTGGCGATTTCTTTCAGATTTGACACTTTGCAGATGATCTCTTCGTGCGGACCTTCCAAAAAATCCATGATAAACTTGTCCAGCATATCCGTTCGATATTTGAATTCCTCCGAACCCATGATCGAGTAGTTGATTTCTTTTCCAACTTCCGCCTCCATATCCTCGAGAAGATGCTTGAGCTTCGCCCGGCTCATTTCATCTCCGACAATCAAGAGATCCGCCCGGCCTTTGGGATAATTCAAAAAAACGCCCGAGGTGAGAGCCAGCTTCACCTTTCCAAGTCCTTTTATGCGGCTGAGGCTCCGGCACTCCGGCATCGTATTTGATTTCACAACCAAATTTTTGATCTCCGGATAGAAAATAAAATCCGTGTTGGTCTGAAAGTACTTTTTTCCTTTCCGGGTTCGTACAAATATCATCTTCATTTTTTCGAAGCGGTTCAGCTCTTTCGTGATTTGAGACGAGTTCATTTTGTTTTTTTGCGCCACTTCTTGCGCTGAATATTCGCGTTTGTCATTCAGCATGAAGAATTTCAAGAGACGCGACCGCACCTTTGATTCAAAAAGCTGGGAAAATAGTTCGGACATATGGAAAATATTAGCTTATTAGTCTGCCGCCAGTATAAAACAAAAACCGGAAAAAGTCCACTTTACTGCGCGACGCGGCATTTTGCGCTCCTCTTTGAAAAATTTGTAATTTTTCCCGCCATTCCCTATAATAACCTCAAGAAATATATGCCTTCTCAATCCAAAAAAAGAAAGAACGGATATCCGAAAGGACTCTTTCGGGATATATTTTTCTCGGCCACGCGGGAGCTCGCTCCATTTGGAATGGTTTTCGTATATGAACCGGAAAACTTCGAACAGCAAAAACTGGGAACACTTTTTGGCATTATCAAAATTTCCGACACTTCCGAAGAGTCGTCTTTTGTTGCCAATCTTCTCGCGTCCGTTCTCAAAAAAGAATATTTCTCAAAAACTGACCGCTCGGCTGACATCGCCTTTGAAGCCGCTCTCAAAAAGGCCAACATGGCTCTCGCTGAACTCGCGCGGCAAGGATCAGTGAAATGGTCCGGAAAAATAAGCTTTGCGGCCGGCGCGCTTGAAAAAAACAATCTTCATTTTTCAAAGCTCGGGACAACTGCCGCTTTGCTTCTTCGCGGCGGAATGATCGCCGATATCGGCGCCGGAATGGGAGTTGAAGCCGAAGAGGCTGATTTGCATCCGCTCAAAACTTTTTCGGATATCTCAAGCGGCAAAGTTGAATATGGCGACTGCCTTATTTTTGCCACAAGCGATCTTTTGGATATTTTTTCTCTCGAAGAAATTCGCCAAAACGCCGCGTTTTTCCCTCGCGAGGAATTTCCTGAAGTTATTTCCGCATCCCTCATGGCCAACTCGGAACTTTCGGGAGCAATTGTCGTGAATATGATTCCGGAAGAAGAAGCGCTCAAAGCAATTGCAAAACAAACGGAAAAGATCGAGTATTCCCCTGCACCAAAGATTGCGGAACCAAAAAATCTTTTCCCCAAGGAAGAAGTCGCGCCGAAAAGCATTCCGACAGATATCAAAATCCCATCAGAGACAGAAAAGAAGAAACATCTTTATATGTCTGAAACGGAAGAAATTCCCCGACCTTCTTTTGCAGAGACTCTTTCATTGAAAGCGAAAAAAATATCGCCTCTGCTGCGAAAGACAACTGCGGTTTTGGGCGGGGGTGCAAACCGCTTTTCAAAAAATACTTTTTCGGCTTTGAGGCGAATTGATTTGAAAGGGAGAATATCCTCCGCAAGATCGGCCGCGTCAAGATCAACTGAGAATTTTGATTGGATGAAATGGAAAAAGATAAACCCCAAGATTTGGATGGGCATCGGAATTGTGCTTTTTGTTGTCGTTGTTGTCTTTGTCTTTAGAAGCAAAAATGTTCCGCAGCCGCCCGTGACTGCTCCATCTCAAAATGTTTCCACTGCTCCCGCAACGCTGGATGACGTTCAAGTAAAGAATGTGGAAAATATCTCCGAGGTCGCAACCTTGCCCGCAAACAGCCGGGAATTGCTGCTTTTGAGCGATTCTCTTTTCATCCTCAACGCGGAAAAATCCATTTTGAAAATCGATCCCGCAAATGGCACAACCGAAAATATGGAAAACAGCGTCTCCGGCGGAAAATTCACGCTTGCGGCCGTTATGCCGGATCTCGGCACGATTTTCATTCTGACAGATGACAAAAAGGTAATCTCTTTCACGCCGAACAACAAGAAATTTCAAGAAAACAACATATCCTTTCCCGACAGCTTGAACGCAAGCGATATGAAAGCCTATTTGACCTATATTTATATTTTGGATCCAACTGCCAATCAAATCTATCGCTATCCCCGCGCGGAGGGCGGCTTCGGAGAAAAGCAGGATTGGCTGAAAAGCGGACAGGATCTGAACAGTGCGGACAAATTTGCGATCAATGAGGATATTTTTGCGGCCAACAAGCTGAATATCATCCCTTTGCTTCAAGGGAAAATCGACGGGAATATTGACATTCAAAAACCCAAAGTGCCCTTGCGCATAGACGCAATTTTCACCGCTCCGGGACTCGAGAACATTTATGTTCTTGATGGCGCAAATCACAGAGTAGTCCAGTATTCCAAGGATGGAAAGATCGCTGCGCAGTATTGGAACAAATCCATCGCAGGAATCAAAGATTTCACGGTTGATGAAAAAAACAAGCTTATATATCTTCAAAAAACGGATTCTCTTTCGAAGTTTTCGATGGAATAACCAATATTGGAAATTGCACAAAAAAAGACGGGACACTCCCCGTCTTTTTTCTTATGCTATGTTCTGAAATTTATTTCAAGTTCACAGTTGCGCCAGCTTCTTCGAGTTTTTTCTTGATCTCCTCCGCTTCGGCTTTCGGAGCCTTTTCTTTGATCACCTTCGGAGCGGCATCGACAAGATCTTTGGCATCTTTGAGGCCTTGCCCAGTGATTTCGCGAACCACTTTGATCACATTGATCTTGGCGTCTCCGGCTGCCACGAGCTCGATATCAAACTCGCTCTTTTCCTCGACCGCTTCTCCCCCGCCGTCGGCGGGGCCAGGTACTCCAGCTATCATCATCGGAGCGGACGCGCTCACGCCGAATTTTTCTTCCAGCACTTTCACAAGTTCTGAAAGTTCGAGAACCGACATCTTTTCTATCTCGCTGACAAGCGCCTTGAACTTTTCCGGCACTTCAACTTCTTTCTTCTCTTCTTGTTTTGCTTCTTCAGTCATAAAATTATGATTTATTATTTATACAATTATGAGGTGATTACTTTGTATCCGCGATTCCTTTCAAAACTGTCACCAATCCCCTGATATTTCCTGCAAGGACATTCACAAATCCGGAAACCGGCGCGTTGATCGAGCCAACCAATTTCGCGAGAAGCTCTTCTCTTGAAGGCAACGACGCAAGCGCCATCACTTCTTTCCCGCTGATCACTTTGTTTTCGAGGACTCCCTGCAACAGTTTGAAATTTTTGTTGACTTTCGAAAATTTCGCGAGCACTTTGGCGGCTGCTGTCTCGTCTTCTTTCCCGATCGCAATTCCGATTTGTCCTTCAAGACCCAGCACGCTTGCTTCAATTCCGGCATTCTTGAGCGCCAAATCTATCAATTTTTTCTTGGTGACCTTATAACTTGAACCGGACGCCCGCAGTTCATCGCGAAGATCCTTCATCTGAGAGACAGTCGTACCGGCAAAATCGGAAAAGATGATCACTTTCCCGTCTTTGATCTTTTCGGTCAAATCTTGAACAACTTTTTCTTTTTGAGCTCTGGTAAGCATAATAAAAATCTGCCTTTCCGCAGATCTGAAACAACAGCAAAACGCTGTTTTTTCCTCATTGGGACTTATTTTGATGCCCAATTTCTGCGGAAAAATATATTATTTAATTTACTTATTGAGTATAGTCAGACGCAGATATTTTGTCAAGAGCGCCTCCATGCCGATGGACGTTTTTGGTTTTTTTTCTTGCAAAAAGATTTTCTGTGAATATCGCTCAATCCATGCTTTTCGATCATCTCGAAATGCAATTTGGTGCCATATCCCTTGTGCTTTGCAAAGTCATATTGCGGATATTTTTCATGATACTCAAGCATAATTCGGTCACGCGTCACTTTGGCGACAATGGACGCGGCGGATATGGAAAAAATAAATTTGTCTCCGCTCACGATGCTTTCTTGGCTGATCGAAATGTTCGGAATCGGACTGCACCCGTCAATCAAGATGATTTCCGGATTGCTTTTCGTTTTGCTTTTGAGCTCCGAAATTGCCTTTTTCATTGCCAAAAAAGACGCTTGAAGAATATTGACGCGATCAATCGTTTTTTCGTCCGAAAGTCCGACCCCCCACTGAAAATTTTGGATGATGAACTCGTATGCCTTTTCTCGCTGGCGCGCCGACAACATTTTTGAATCGCGGACTAGTTTGAATTCCGGAGAGTTTTTGAGGTTTTCCGTGATTTCAGGAAAGACAACCACCGCCCCCGCCACCACCGGACCGGCCAATGGCCCTCTCCCCGCTTCATCGATGCCAACAACTAACTTTTTTCCCTGATCCCAGTGATATTTTTCCTTTTCGAGATGCGGATAGATCATATTGTCAGTATATAATATCTATTCGCCCTCGGCGAGGCTCGCCGAGGACAGATATCTTTTGGCACGTGGAGTATTGACAAGAGATTTTATTTTTAGGCGAAATTGTTGTATAATATAGCCAATTAACTCTAAACAAACAAAATGAAAATCAAATCGAGATCAATGCTGACTGTTGCGGCTGTATGCTTATCTTTTTTCTTTCTGACATTTGCAAACTCATCCCAGGCCGCAACAAAAACGATCAAAGATCTCATTGTGAAAAGCACCGATAGCAGCGATCACACGATCAAAGCCGTGAAAGACGGGCACACCTATACGATCGACGCCACGAATGCCAAAAAGAGAAAAGCCAGTAAGGGCAGCAAGAAACTCCTGTTCTCCGAGATCAAAGACGGTGATGTTTTGAAGGTCAAAGGGGACGTGGATGATGATCGCAATGTGACAGCCACTGACGTCCGTGATCTCTCAACGACAAAATCCGCCACAATGTACGGAATCGTAAAAGAGATCAACGATACAACCCAAACCGTGAAGATCGAGACCACCGATCGCGGAACAATGACAGTCGCAATTGTGAAATCCACCGCGATCAAATATGACGGGAAAAAGAAAAAATTCGCCGACATCCGCGAAGACGACAAAGTACTCATCACGGGAACATGGTCCTCCTCCAAAAAAACCATCACCAAGACAACAAAATTTTATATTATTGTGAAAGACGATTACAAAAAGCTGGACTAGCCTTTGGTATTTTTTCGAAAATTGAAAAAGGGCAACACGAGTTTCGTGAAACCCTTTTTTTGTCGGTCTTTTGGCAACTTTCAACTTTTCTGTCAATCATATATAATAAGAAAAA
>JBAZRT010000018.1:0-14891 GCA_041662765.1 Parcubacteria group bacterium | reverse complement strand
AAAAGAAGCCAAAACAAAACGCGCGAAAATTTTCTTTCCCGTTTTTTTTCCTTTTTCGGAACGCTCGCATATTCCCCCGTACGCCTCCCTTGCCAGGATTTTTGAGGGATCTTGTTTTTTGTTTTTTTTGAAAATATCCCCATTGAAATCCTTATAATTGCGTCGCAGTGGCGCTTATATAATTTCTTTTACGATCTTCGCAATCATCCAGGCATAGACATTGTGCCGGCCGTATTTTTTGATCTCGACTAATTCTTCTCTGTCTCGGAACGCAAAATCAAATGTTTGGCCCTGGACGGTCGTTTTGAGATTGGATGCCTTTGCTTCGGAAGCATCCGAAAAGCCATAGCCTACTGTTTCGGCTTTCGAAAATTTGGCAAGATTTTTCACCCGCTCATCATCGAAATTCAAGATCAATTTGCCGCCTTTCGGCAATTTTCTTGCTAGCAATTTTATTTCCTCGAAAACATCGTCCAGATTCGATTCGGCATCGGAATAACTGCCCTCGATGTTCGTGACCACCACCCAGGAGGGATGCACCATCCCAAGCAGATATTCCATATCGCCTTTTTTCTCGACTCCCAATTCCAAAACGAGCTTTGAGGGAAATTTTCGCGAAAAAATGGCTTTTATTTTGGCCTGGATCAAGATCTTCCACCATTTCCAAAATGAAGATTCTCCCGATTCGAGATAGAGTATCGCAAGCGGCAATCCAATCTCGGTATTGTAGCTTCGCGGATTTCCCCGTACTTCTTTCTTTCCGTACTTTTCGCGAAGAAATTTCAGAATATATTCTTTGGCCACGGTTTTGTTCGTGCTCCCTGCCACGGCAATAACAAAGGGCTTGTACCGCCAAAGAACAAACTTGGTCAGAAGCTTGAGATAATACTGGACAAAAGACTTAAATATTTTTTTCATATCTATTTAAATCTCAATAATTTTTGAAGAATTTATCCAATCTATCAAACGCAGTATTTATATCCTCTTCGCTGCGCCCAAAACACATCCGGATATGATTCTCTCCGACTGGGCCGAAAGCTGCACCGGGAACGGTTGCAACTTTGGCTTTCTCCAACAATTCTATCGCAAATTCAGTTGAACCGCCACCTGGAGCGATTTTTTGCAAAATATCTTCTTTGATATACGGAAAAACGAAATAGGCGCTGTCAGGTTTTTGATATTCGAATATATTTTTCAGTTTATCCAGTCTTTCGCAGATCAAATCCCGCCTTTGTTTGTATATCGCATGATATTTTGCGAGTTCCTCTTCCGCCATTTCGAGCGCCGCAAGCGCCGCATATTGCGAAACAACCGGCGCGCAAGTGACAAGCACGTCGTGGACGCCCAGGATCTTCTTCGCAAGATCGTGATGAGTGGCAAGATATGCGATCCGCCATCCGGTCATTGCATAGGCTTTGGAAAAGGAAAAGATATAGACCAATCTGTCCCGAATTCCGCGCATTTCGGCAAGGGAATAAAATTTTTCTTCCGAGTCGAAGATGAAATCCTTATAGACCTCGTCGCTCAAGATATAAAAATCGTGCTTGATCGCGAGCTGAGCCACCGCGTGGAGCTGGTTGCGCGTAAAAATAGTCCCGGTCGGATTGTTTGGATTGCAAAAAAGAAGCGCTTTCGTTTTTGGAGTTATTCTTTTTTCGAGCTCGGCAATGTTGAATGCCCAATGATTTTCTTCATCAAGCGGAACGAAAACTGGAACACCGCCTGCCACTCTGATCGCCGGCTGGTATGACGTATAGGTCGGATCGGGAACAAGAACCTCATCGCCCGGAGAAAGGATCGCCAGCATCGTTGCCGTGATCGCCTCAATCGACCCAGCCGTCACAATGACCTCTTCCTCAAAGTCATAGAACTTGTTTTCTTTTTCAAGTTTTTGAACAATAACTTCACGAAGTTCCAAAAGTCCAGGCGCAAGCGAATATTTGGCCACTTTCCCCTTCTCGATCGCCTCGATTGCCGCCCGCTTGATCATTTCCGGCGTATCAAAAGACGGCACGCCTTGCGCAAGCGAAACAACTCCGGGAATGCGAGATGCACGTAGCTCCATTTCTTTTATAGGAGAAAGATTGATAATATTGTTTCGCATACAAGGAAAAGCGAAGATCCAAACGAACAAAAATTTTGAGTTTCGAGAATATTGCGTGCATCGGTTTTTTTGCGAAACAAGATTTCCGATAGCCTATTTGAGAAACCAAAATTTTGTGAGCGACACTAGGATTCCTTCGCTTTGATGATTTCCAAATTCCCCGGCATCCACTTGCGCAAAACTTCCGGGATCACGACTGACCCGTCGGCTTGCTGTCCGTTCTCGATGATGGCGATCAGGGCGCGGGAAGTTGCAATGGCCGTACCGTTCAGCATATGCAAAAATTCTTTTTTGCCGTCCACTCGTTTAACCTTAATGTTCAATCGGCGCGCTTGATAGTCCGTTGTATCCGATGTCGATGTTACTTCACCCCAATCATTGCGACTGGTCATCCAAGCTTCAAGATCGTATTTTCTTTGCGCTGGTCCGCCAAGATCACCTGTGCAAATATCAACCACCCGGAATGGAACACTGAGCCCCTTAAATATTTTTATTTCCAGATCCTTGAAATAAGTATGCATTTCTTCAGATTTTTCCGGCAAAGTGTAAGCGAACATTTCCACTTTCGAAAATTGATGCACGCGATACAGCCCCGCGCTGTGGCGGCCATAACTTCCCGCTTCTGTGCGGAAACAATGGGACAATGCGACATATTTCAAAGGCAAATTATTTTCCTCAATAATTTCATCCATATGATAACCGCCCATAGGAATTTCCGCGGTAGCCACCAAGCTTAAGTCCGTATTTTCAACAGAATATATCTGCTGTTCCGGACCACGAGGATTGTATCCTGTTCCGAGCAAAACCGAGTCTTTTGCAAGATCAGGCGTCGTAAAAGGAGTGAATTTTTCCTCGAGGCAAACATCAAGAGCGTAATTTATCAAGGCTTGTTCGAGAAGAACCCCTTCATTTTTGAGAAAATAGAATTTTGCCCCTGCCACCTTCGCCCCGCGTTCAAAGTCGATCAAATCAAGTTCTTTCATCAATTCCTCATGGCCTTTCGGCTCAAAATCAAATTTCGACGGCTCGCCATATCTTTCGATCTCTTTGTTTTCGCTGTCATCTTTCCCGATCGGCGAATCCGGATGGGATATGTTTGGAACTTGTATAATTAGTTTTTTATACTCTTTCTCGATTTCCTCAAATTCTGGTTCCAGCTTTTCCAAACCTTCTTTCAAAGTTTTCCCTTCCGCAATCAAACTCTCTCTGCCCTCGCCCGATTTCATCTTTTCGTTTATCTCGTTCTTTTTTTCTTTCAGATTTCCGATTTCCGCAATCAGTTTTCTCCTTTTTCCATCCAATTCCAAAAGCCGATCAATATCGCATTTGATATTGCGAAGTTCGCAATTTTTTTTCACAGTATCCTTGTTTTCTCGAACAAATTTTATATCCAGCATAAATTTTATTTATTTTATTATATCTTCCAGTCTTTTTTCTAAAAATTTCTTGTCTAGAACGCTCAAGAACCAACCGACCTTCGGACCGCGATCCTTGCCGAGAAAGCTCAGATAAATCGCCGAAAAAAGTTCTTTCGGCTCAATTCCTATTTCTTTTCTTATATCATGAACTTTTGTATGAAGCTCCTGGCCATCAAGCTGATCCTGTGATTTTATATATTCTAAGATTTTCGCCAAGCCTTCTTTTTGCTGAGAAGAAAAACTTTTGACTGCATCTGGAATTTTATCTTCCTGAAGTTCATATTTGTAATCTTCTGGTGCATATTTATCCAGCCATCCCTTTGCATATCCAGCGCGATAATCCACTTCTTCTTTGTCTTCCTGCGTAAGTGAAGCTTCTTTCAATTTCTCTACCGCTTCATTGTTATCCATATGCGGCATTTGGAGAATAAACGCCATTTGAGAGAATCTCGGCAAAAATCTTTTTTTCATTTTTTCTTCGCGATTGATATGAATAAGCTTAAAAATTCTGGAATAATCATCTTCTTGTCCATTGAAATAGGCATCCGCCATTTTGTCATAAGTATCATAAAGAATTGGAATGGTATCGCCATCCGGAATAAAATCGATCACCCGCTTTGAATCTTTTCCTAAAAGCAAAAGCCTCAAGAGCTCCGGCGCGAGAAGATCGGCAATTTCCCGCGAAGAAGAACCTTCGCCTTTCGAAGACGACATTTTTTTGCCACCCACATTGAAAAATTCATAAGGGATATTGAATGGCGGATTGCAATTGAATATTTCCCGGCAGATTGCGGACGCAATATCCCGTGATCCACCTTTCGTGGAATGATCTTTCCCCGCGCCCTCAATATCAACGTTTAATATTTTGAA
This sequence comes from Parcubacteria group bacterium, assembly GCA_041662765.1. GTDB lineage: Bacteria > Patescibacteriota > Minisyncoccia > Moranbacterales > UBA11712 > JAPLXD01. Next base: position 10,499 of record JBAZRT010000018.1, on the reverse strand, counting down.
CTTAGCTGCCCATTCCACTTTCCAAGGCAGTTTGGCATTTCCGTCAAAAGGCGAATTTTTTCCTTTGTATCCGCAACCCCGAGTCCATGGAACAGCGTCCTCGATGCATTCGTATTCCACTTTTTCTCCGTCAAAACTATAAGCGCGGGTAGTGCTGATCTTGCCGCATTTTTCACAAATCATTTGTATTGGCAACCATTTATCATCCTTCTGAGAACCGGAAACTTTTTTATAAATCTCTCGAATTTTGTCGGCATTGTCTATGACGATTTTTATAACTTCATTGTATTTTCCCTGTTTATACAGTTCACTCGAACGATAGAACTCCGGCCTAAATCCAGATTCTTCGATAACATCAATAAACTCTTGCCCGAAATATTCAGCATAATTTTTCGCCTTTCCATCCGGAGAAGGAATATTGCAAAGCGGCACGCCCATATAGGGCTCAAATTTTTCTTTATTCAAATACGTCGGCAGTCCGTCCATTGGATCAAAGTCATTTATTTCATAAAGATATTTATTCTTTATTCCCAGCTCTGTCAATATTTCAGAAATTATGCCATGAATCGCCACGCCGCGAAGAGATCCAATATGCACCCGACCGGAAGCTGTTTTCTCATCACGAAGAACAAGCGGCTGGCCGCTTTCGATTTTTTTCTCGTACTCTTTTCTGATTTGTTCAATTAGCTTATCCGCCCAGAACATAAGGATTTAATTAGATATTCAGCATATGCATTATAGCTTTTTCCCATAAAAAAACAACCCCGCCGTATAAAGACGAGGCTGTTCACAATTGTAGCAAAATTTAGCTGACTTCCAGTACCGTATACTCTTTTTCTCCCGTTGGCGTGCCTACTTTCATCTTTTCTCCCGCTCTTTTTCCCATCAAAGCCTGGCCGATCGGTGATTCATTGGAAATCTTCCCATTCAAAGGATCGGCCTCGTTTGACCCGACAATTCTGAATTCCTGTTCGTCGCCATTGAACTTCACCTTGACTTTCGATCCCATCTGAACCACTTCGCTTTTCGCGTCAAAACTCGAAACCTCGGAAGTCCGGATTTCGTTTTCAAGCTCCATTACCCGCCTTTCGTTGTCGGCTTGCTGTCTCTTGGCTTCGGAATATTCCGCGTTTTCGCTCAAATCGCCCTGCTCCTTGGCTTCTTTGATGATAGCCGCGATTTTTTGGCGCATTTCAGTCTTTCGCATTATCAATTCTTCTTTGAGTTTTTCGAGCCCTTCGGGAGTGAGTAATTTTGTCATTTGTTTTTGGAAAAAATTTATATGACGATTAGAATGATAATCGAAAAGAAAAAAGTTGTCAACGTCCTCCAAAATACCACTTATATACATCTTTTGTGACAGGCTCGGCCGTGCTGAACCCTTCTCCTCCGCCTTCCACCAAAACCGCCATCGCAATGGTCGGATTGTCATAGGGCGCAAAGGAAACAAACCATCCATGTGTTTTGTTCTCGCCCCCGAACTGCGCTGTTCCCGTTTTCCCCGCTACCTCGATGGGAAGATCTTTGAGCGGCTGCGCTGTTCCGGAAGTAACTGTTTGTCTCATTCCCTCGCGAACAATTTGCATATTGGCCGCTGAAATGAAATTTTTGTTCAAAACGACAGGCGAAATTTTTTCTTCCATTCCATCCGCTTTTTTGACTGAAGAAACCAAATGCGGCCTATAGACAGTGCCACCATTGGCAACAGCGGCTGTATAATTTGCGATTTGAAGGGGCGTAGACGTTACGAACCCTTGTCCGATGGCGCAATGATAATCGTCTCCCAAATACCATTTCTCGCCGATGTTGTCCTGCTTCCACTTCTGGGTCGGAACAAGACCCGACGCTTCTCCCGGAATATCAATACCCAGTTTATATCCCAAACCGAACTTGTCAGCGTATTGCTTTATTTTATCTATACCAAGAGCCGGAATATCTCCCCAGCCTCCGCCAATCGCATAGAAAAAAATGTCCACGCTTTCCGCGATTGCTTTTCTGATATCGGTAAGGCCGTGTGTTTTCCAATCGGGAAACCTATAACTGCCAATATTGATCGCCGCCGGACAATCAAGGGTTGTTCCTGCGTTGACAGTTCCCTCTTGAAGCGCAGCCGCTGCTACGAGAGGCTTGAAAGTTGACCCGGGAGGATATTCTCCGCTAATCGCCCGGTTGAACATGGGCTTGTCCGGATCGGAAATAAGTTTTTGATAATCCTCTGCTGAGATCCCCTCAGAGAACAGATTGTTGTCATAACTTGGCAAATTTACGAGCGCAAGGATTTCACCATTGCGCGGGTCAATTGCCACGGCCGCTGCAGTTTTTGTTCCGGTTTCTTCAAGTTTCGCCTTTAGGCTGTCTTGCAACTTTTTTTGAAGGTCCATGTCGATACCCAAAGTCAGATCAGCCCCTGCAATCGGCGGATCCACGCCGAAATTATTTTTCAAATTGCCTGTTGAGTCGACCTCAACCTCCTGCTTTCCATTGACACCCCGCAAATTTTTTTCCCAGCCATACTCAATCCCGGATTTTCCAATATAATCAGTCATAAAGTAATCAGGGTGCTCCGCAAGTTCTGTTTTATTTATTTTCCCGCTGTACCCGATCGCGGAAGAAAAATATTCTCCGTCTTTGTATTCACGCACAGACGTTTCATCCAGCATAAATCCCGCGAACCTCGCATGTTTTTCCGAAAAGATAAGCGCTTCGTCCTGACTGACATTCTCTTTTATCAGAACCGGATTCAATGAATTTGAATCCTGCGAACCGACGATCACTTCAATGTTTTGACTGTTCATATTGAAAATTCCGGCAATTTCTTCTATTTCCTTATCTTTCTCATTTTTATCTTTTGGAACATCAACCGGAATGGCAATCAGATCAAAACTTGGAACATTATTCACGAGCTTTTTTCCATTTCGGTCAAAAATGAGCCCTCTCGGCGCCTTTATGACAATGGACCGAATACGATTTTCCCGCGAAAGTTCGCCATAGTAAGAGCCCTTCACGATCTGAAGATAAAATATCCTCAAAGCCAAAAGAGCGATCACCAAAAAAACCGTTCCTCGGAAAAACTTTGTCCGGTCACCGGACATCGCGCGACCCACCGCTTGCGTTTCATCGATCCCCTCGAGATGTTGTGTCACTTCTTCGATCTCTTTGCCGCGCAGTTGCCGCTGTTTTCTAAAATATTCCTCGAACATATATTTGCTAGAATCGTCTTCTTTTCGCCAATCTTACCGGTTCCTGAAGCAATCTTCGGCTTGATCTGCGAAATACATAATAGATAAGATAAACGACCAAAACCGTGTAAAGTATTTTGAAAAAATAGTCCAGACTGAAAAAATTCATGTGAATTGCGAATGACTGGTGTAAATAGTAATTTTTGAAACGGAAACTTGCCCAAAAAAGCAGGTCTTTTACTATTTCGGAAAAAACGGTGATTGTGCCAAGCGACACAGCAAAAAGAATTTTTCGGAATCTGATATCCGCAACAGCTGAAAGATGCGAAATCGACCAGCCGATGAAAACATAGGCGAGGGCCGCTGTTCCAAAAATTGTTCCTGATCCGGCATCGATCAAGAAGCCCATGAAAACAAGCCACCCCGCCGATTTTTCAAAACCCATTGTGAGAACAAGTGTTATTGCAAGCGCCAAAGCCAGATCCGGAATTCTTCCTGAAGAAAAAAAACTGCCTTCTATGGAGAGCTGAAAAAAAACAGCGATCGTGCAAAAGATGATTAATACAATATTCTTCATTTTCCTTTATAAAGACTGCTATATCAAAATTTCTTCACTATAAAAACAATCCTCAGATCCGAAAAATCGGCTTCTGGCAACACCGACGCCTCTTGAAAAAGCTTGTCTTTTGATTGGCTTATCCGGCCAATTTTCCCAATCACCAATCCTCTCGGAATTTCGCCACCAAGCCCTGAAGTGACCACCGAGTCGCCTTCTTTTATTTCTTGCGCCTGGGAAATCATGTTCATTTTGACGCCCAATCCATACTCCCCGTTCACAATACCCTTCGAACTGGAATCCTGCACTTCCGCGTTGATCGCACTCGCCGGATCAGTGATAAGAGTAACCTTCGCGGTGTTTGGATAAACATCAGTCACCCGGCCGATCAAAATCCCACCCGAGACAACGGCTGACATACCCGTTCTTATATCTTTATCTTTTCCTTTGTCGATGATGATATAGTTTCCCAGCCCTTGCGGATCCTGAGCAATGACAAAAGAGGCTTCAAAATCAAACTTGTTTTTCGGAGCAAGTCCAAACTCTTTTCTCAAGACTTCATTTTCCTTTTCGGTATCCTTAAGCCGCGTATTTTCCGCCAGAAGTTCCTGATTTTTTTGGATCAGTTTTTCGTTTTCGTCCTTCAGCTCCCCAATTGATCTCAAAAAATTGAAAAAGTCGGCTGTGGCGCCGGAAAATATTCGGAAAGTCTTGAGAAAGGGACTTGATGCGCTCAGAACAAATCCTTTGAAAGGACTGTCCGCTCCGCGAAGACCCACGAATATCAAGATCAACAAAAAAAAGACAATCAAAAGAAATTTTATATTTTTGCGAGAAAAAAATTTCATAATTTAAAATCTCACTTTATCATACTGTGTTTCCGCCAAAATATCTTTCAGCTCTTCAAGGTGCTCAAGAATAATACCCGTGCCTCGCGCAACAGCCGTAAGCGGATCGTCCATCACGCGCACTGGCATGTCGGTTTGTTCGGCAACCAATTTATTGATTCCGCGGATCAAGCTTCCTCCGCCGGCCAAAATGATCCCCCTTTGCATAATGTCCGAGAGGAGCTCGGGCGGAGTCTCTTCGATCGTTGATTTTATATTGTTGACGATTATCTTTATTGACCTGAATATGGCTTCCCGGATTTGCGAATCATTGACAATCACTTCTTTCGGCAGACCGGTTACCAGATCGCGCCCGCGCATCGGCATTTCAAGGACCTCATCAAGCTCGTATGCGCTCCCAATGGCAATTTTGATATCCTCGGCCGTTTTTTCTCCAAGCAAGAGGTTGAATTCGTCGCGAGAATAGCGGATGATGTCTTCGTTCATTTCATCTCCCGCAATGCGCAAGCTCCGGCACACGACCACGCCGCCAAGCGAGATCACCGCGATTTCAGTCGTGCCGCCTCCAATGTCAACGATCATATTTCCCGACGCTTCCTGAACCGGAAGACGCGCCCCGATCGCCGCCGCCATCGGTTCATCGACGAGGTAGGCTTTCCGCGCTCCGGCGTTCACCGCTGCATCAACAACCGCCCGTTTTTCCACTTCCGTCACGCCCGAAGGAATTCCGATCACGACTTGCGGACGAGGAAGAAAAGCGAAACTTCCTTTGTGAACCTTTTCGATAAAATAGCGGAGCATCTGTTCCGTCGCCTCAAAATCAGAAACCACTCCGTCCACGAGCGGACGCGTTGCGACGATATGCGAAGGAGTTTTTCCAACCATTTTTTTCGCCTCTGATCCAATCGCAAGAATTTGTCCCGTTTTCTGGTTCACAGCCACAACTGACGGTTCATTGATAACGATCCCCCGGCCCTCAACATACACGAGAGTATTGGCTGTTCCGAGGTCAATCCCCATATTCTTTGAAAATTTTCCGAAAATTCTTGAAAGCATAATTTAACAAAACATGAAACACGCGATATGAAATACAAAAATCGAACAAACCTAAAAAACTATTTCAACAATATGTGAATTTTAGGCTATTTTTATATTTATTTTCCGTTCCTAGTACCTAATATTACCCCAAAAAAAATATTGTGTCAAAATTCGCAGATCCAAGAAAAAAAGGCGATGCAGACACGCGACACCGCCTCGATAGGATGCATAATCAGACCAGCTTTATGCATCGGAATGTTTTTCCTTTATTTTTTTCAGGACATTTGAAAGCCATTTTGAAATCGCATCCAAAACATCCAGCAACCGAGTCCCAACTACTAGCGCAAGGCAGAGGAGTCTTGCTCCCTGCTTCTGAAAAAATTCCGACACGTCCCTATCCTCCCAGCAGGTTTTTTATTTTTTCAAGAACATCCAGTCTTGCCACATCTCTGAAAGTCACGACGACCATCAGCGTGATAAGCAACGCAAACCCAATATTGTGAGCGCGAGCCTCTATTTTTTGACTTACGGGATTTCCCTTTATTTTTTCGATAAGTATAAAAAGAATTCTCCCTCCGTCAAGGGCGGGAATGGGCAGAATATTGATGATGGCGAGATTCACCGACAAAACAGCTGCGAACTGCAAAATATATATGAATCCGAGCTTTGCTACTTGTCCTGTGAGCACCGCAATCCCAACCGGACCGGAAACATCCATTCCAACCGAATGGCCGGTGATCAACTTCCAAAGCAAGCTTCCAAAAGCAACAATGATCATTCCAGCGAGATCAAAAGTCGAACGCACTCCCCGCCAAATCGATTCAAGGAGCGGATAGGAAACTTGAGCGGTCTTCACAAGACTGATCCCAAGCGATCCTTCACTGGCGGGAAAATCCGTCCGCGGAATACCCGTGACTTTAACTGTTTCAGCGCCTCTTCTTATTTCCAAACTTATTTCCCGGCCTTTGTTTGCGTTTATATAGCCTTGAACATCCTCAATGGTGCTGAAACCCGCAATTTGATTGTTGTCCCCGACCGCGCCGACGACCTGATCACCGATTTTGATTCCCATCTGTTCGGCTGGTGTTCCCGGGATCGTTTCAATGATCTGTATTTTTTCATCTTTCAATGTTCCTGCCGCCGTATCCTCAACAGCTTGGGGTATCCCGACAAAATATCCGATCGAGAGCAAAACTGCCGCCAAAATAATATTCATTGCCACTCCCGCCGCAAGAATTCTCACTCGCGTGAACGGCTTTTTTGACGCAAAACTTTTCGGATCTTTATTTTCCTCCCCATCCTCGCCCCTTATCTTCACAAAACCTCCGAGCGGAATCCAATTGGCGGAATATATCGTATCTTCGCTTTCCACATCTTTTGATCCCCAAACAATTTTTCTCTTGCCATTTTTGTCCTTATACAAGCCGAAAATACGCGGTGGAAAACCAAAACCGAACTCTTCGGCAAAAACCCCGTTTCGACGCGCAACCAAAAAATGCCCAAGCTCATGGACAAAGACAAGAAGGCCAAGAATTATTATGAAAATCAGTACCGTCAACATATTTTATATACTTATATTTCCATCGTCTCTTTCTCTTTCTTTTCGCGTATCTCCTCGATCTTCCCATTATATTCATCTACGCCCTTTTGAAGCATATCCTTTCCGCGAAATTTGTCGTCTTCCGCCAATTTTCCGTTTTTCACAAGATTTTGAATTTCGCCCCAGGCTTCCTCGCGAGCTTGGCGCACAGCAACCTTGGCATCTTCCGCACACTTTCCAAGCATCCGCACAAGTTCCGTCCGCCGCTCCTCGTTGAGCGCAGGAATGGCGATTCGAATCACCTGTCCGTCATTCACGGGGTTGAGACCCAATTGCGCTTCGTTGATAGCTTTTTCAATATTCACGAGGCTATCTTTGTCCCACGGCTGAACAACGATCAGCCGCGGTTCGGGCACGTTGATGCTCGCCACCTGCTTCAGAGGACTTTTCGCTCCATAATATTCAACCGTCAAATTTTCCACCATCGCCGAATTCGCCCGCCCAGTGCGAAGCTTGTTTATCTCTTCTTTGAAACGTTCGATTCCCTTTTCCATCTTCGGGCGCGACTGTTCGACAATTTGATTTAGCATAGTTTTGACTGATAAAAATTAGGCGCTGTAAAATTTGTATTCTCGGCATCCCTAGCATTATCTCTTGTTCATTCCTACGTATATGACTCCCGGACCTTGTCGATTGTATACAACAGTTTCGATCGTCCGGCTTCCACTGAACTGCGTCGTTGCCCAGCTTTGTCCTCCGTCCACCGATTTATAAAAAGCCTGCGCAGCTCCATAGATAATTTCATCCGAATTTATGGGATTTATCGCGATTCCTCTGATTGCACTTTCCTTCGGACTGTTGAGCACCTTCACGAGCTCCCAATCATCTCCGCTGTTTTTGCTTCGAAAAAGTCCCGTGGTTGTACCGACATACATCCAGCCTTGTTTGTTCGGATCGGCCATGATCGACGTTGGTTTTCCCACCGGCTGACTCCCCTTCAAAATATTATTTTTTCCAATATTTTCAAAATTCTTCCCTCCGTCTTTAGTCCTGAGCAATCCTCCTTGGTTCAACGCAAAATAGGCAAGATCTGAATTTTTGAAATCGATCGTTATTTTGAATACTTGTCCTTGCGTTCGATACAAATTTTGCCATGAATCCCCGTTATTGTCCGAAAAAATGATCTGACCTTCCGTTGTCCCGCCGAATATTTTTCCCGACCCGGACGGATCAATTGCCAAAGCAAGGACAAATGGCCCATTCGACGGCTCGGTATATGCCTCTTTCCAAGTCGCTCCGGCATCAGATGATTTCAAAATTTTCCCTCGGCCGTCCGCAATCGCCGCAACATAGACTACGCTTGGGCTTGTCGGATCAATCACAACCGCATACGCTTTCGTCACTGTGCCTGGCGAAACTTTGACCGCTTGCCATTTCTCGCCGGCATCGGTCGTTTTGAACACGCCATTTGATTTCGTACCGATATATACTTCATTCCCGTTTTGCGGATTCACTGCCAAACTCATCACATCCACGGAGCTGATCATCGTTTTTTTATCAATCTTCACTTTTTGTGCAAAGACTTTCCCGCCGTCGTTGGAACGGAAAACTCCGCCATCGGAAGAGCTCGAAATAAGAGAGCAACCGGCCAAAAACAAAACAGAGGCCGTAAATGCGATTGTTTTTATATATATTTTCATACTCTCATTATAAACAGAACTTTCATTTTTGTCATTCTCGCAGAGATCATCCCATTCCCAAAACCAGTCTTTCTCCCACGCCTCTCGCATTCGCGTTCGTATATTCAAGCCGGACGATCGATTCCCTTGTGTCTTCGATCAATTCTATCACTTTTTTTACTTTTCCTGAGTTTTCCCAATTTTCTTTGCTTCCTTCGTGTTCGGCCAGCAATTTCCTCAAACTTTCCGCCATCACCAGCTCCCAATCCTTCAGCACGGCAATCATTTCATTTTTATTCTTCGAAATTTTTTCAATATAATCAAACCTTTCGAAAATTTCACTTCTGAATATTTTTTTGAATTGCTCCCGATTTTCTTCGTTCCACTGCGAAAGATCCGTTTCAGGAAATCGAAGAACGGCGCAACGAGACACGACTGTTGGAAGAAGTGATTCCATATTATCCGCAAAGATCAGGAAAATCGCGCTTTCTGTCGGCTCCTCAAGGGACTTGAGGATCGCGTTCGATGCTTCAGAGTTCATTTTTTGCGCTTTCTTGATGATGCAGAATTTTGTTTTGAGCTCGTACGGAAAAAACTTGAGCTTTTCAAGCGCTTCTCGAATTTGGGAGATGCTTATTTCTTTTTCTCTCGTCTTCCCTTTCTTTTCTTCGATTTCGGGTTCGATGATCACCGCATCGGGATGATTTTTCGATTTCACTCTTTCCAAAAAACCGGCATCTTCAAACTTCCCGGCGAGTTTTGAAACAAAATGAAAAACCGCCTCTTCTTTTTCCGCCTCGCCCGCCCCCGCGAAAATATACGAACTCGGCCGTTTCAGTGAATTTGCCAGTCGGTTAAGATAGGTTTTGATTTTTGAATCAAGCATGATTTTCTCTAAAATTGATCGGTTCCCCTTGCATTCACCATCTCGCCAATCACTCTTTTGATATTTTCCACAAACTTTTCTTTTGAAAATTTCTCCGCCTGCGCGCGTATTTTTTCGGGATCATAGTTTTTTTCGTTTTCTTGAAACCGGCGCACGGCATCAGCCAAAACTTCGATCATCGGCTCGTCGAAAAATTCCCCCGTCTCGCCTTCGATGACCGTTTCCGTCGCCCCGCCACGCCGAAGCGCGATCACCGGTCGCCCAAAACTCATCGCCTCAACCGGCGCGATCCCAAAATCATCTTCGCCCGGAAAAAGAAATGCCCGGCAAGAGGCAAAATATTTTTTCGTATTTTCGTCCGATTTCCATCCCAAAAATTTTGTTTTCGAACCGGCGATTGATTTCAAATATTTCACATATTTTGGATCCCCCTCTCCTATCACGATGAGCGGCAAATCCAATTTGTTCATCGCTTCGATCGCAATTTCAACTTTTTTGTACGGAGAAAGACGGGAGACGATGAGAAAATAATCTTCAGTCGACTTGGAAGTTGGACTTCCATATGGAAGTCCAACTTCCATATTCACATCTACCGGCGGATAAACAACCTCACTCTCCCGCCTATAATATTTTTCTATTCTCGTTTGCGTTGAGCGCGAATTGGCGATGAAAAAATCCGGCCGGTCTGCCGCCGCTTTGTCCCACATCCGGACATAGTTGAGAAGCATCCGTGCGAAAATCTTTCGCCCTTTTCCCAAACCCTGCTCGCCGAG
>JBAZRT010000017.1:0-14958 GCA_041662765.1 Parcubacteria group bacterium | reverse complement strand
ATATATCGTTTCCGATATCACCGCGCCAAAATCGCCCTCGCCCTGCAGGAGTTCGGACATTATCGTTTCGCGCCGCTCCGCGAGTATCTCGATTCCATAGCCACCGACTGCCCGCACTATCTTTTCAAAGAGTCCGACCGCTCGTCCGAGATCAAAGCCGAGATGGATCTCCACGAAGTGCGAATCACGGAAAAACAAAATCGCGCGACGCAACTCGCGCAACTTGTGTTGCAGGCTGTCTCCGACAACAAGTGGCGGCACGACGCTTTGCAAAAATTCATGCTCGCGAACGACTCTGTGACGGTGGCCACCGAAGTGCCGGTATTTTTCGAGAGGGAAGACTACGACTGGATGAAAGATAACCTCAAATTCGAAATTCCGTTCGAGATGGAGAAGACGATCACCGGACACATCGACTTCGTCCAGATCCGCAACAAGTCCGTTCACATTTTGGATTACAAACCGAACGCGGACAAAGCCCGGCCGGTCGCGCAATTGGTTTTCTACGCCCTCGCGCTTTCCCGTCTCACCGGTTTGCGACTCTTCGATTTCAAATGCGCTTGGTTTGACGAAAAAAACTATTATGAATTTTTTCCGCTCCATGTCGTCTACAAAAAGAAAAAAAGAGGCCGGGGCCGGGGTAAGGAAGAAGAAGCAAAAAAAGAAATCACCCACACGGAAAAGATAGTTGAAAATTAAAAAAGCTTGGCTTTGAGGAATTTTGAGAGCTGTGCTCGAGAAAGGGAAAAGCCGAGCTTTGGAAAAACCATGTTTCGCAAATCAAGATTCATCAAAAAGAAACCGGTGCGCGGATTCCGCGATCTCGAGATATATCAGAAGACGCAGGAAATGGCGGCGCAGGTTGTGCGTCTCGTTCCCGATATTTTGAAAGACAAAAATTATCCGACTGAAAAAAAAGTGATCGAAATGGCGCTCGACATCCCGTCCCAAATCGCCCGCTCCCATTCTCAAAGATACGAAGACCGTCCGGGAGCGTTGCGGAGGATGGAAGAAATTTTGCAGCGGTGCGACTGGATGATCGTGCACCTTGAGCAAATCCGCGATATTTTTGTCGAGGATGAAGGCGAAAAAGCCGCTCTCACTGAAATCATCCGCCGCTACGGAACCGTCCGTGTGAAGATCCGCAATCTCCACAAAGCCTGGAAAAAATGGGGCGAGGAAAATCCATCGGGTTTTTCCAAAAATTGGTCCCGTTAAAACCTTTGAACAAAGCAAAATACCTGTTTTCTTCCGATGAGCCGTCTTTCGGGAGTGAGAAATCTCTGTGAAACATATTTATTGCCTTATATACAAGAAATAACGCGCGAAAAAAGCTTGGCTTTGAGGAATTCCAACAACTTGTTTGTCGGGAGGGAAAAGCCGAGTTTTGGAACAAAAATATGAAAGAACCAAACAAACAATTTTCCGCCCTCGGTCTGGCCTGGGAGCTCGGTTATACCATTGCCGTGCCGCTCGTCGCACTGGCGCTTCTTGGCCGTTTCTTGGACAAAAAACTGGGCACCGCTCCTTGGCTTTTGCTTTTCGGGATATTGATCTCGATCGCCGTCAGTTCTTGGGCCGTCTACAAAAAAACACTGGACATAATGAAGTAAATCGTATATAATGGTCTAGTGATGGCTTGTTTTTGGATAGACAAGTTTTTTGTTGGAAGTAAGCAATAATTTCCAATGATCAATGATCAATTTTCAATAAATTTTCAATTACCCAATTTTCAAACATTGATTCATTGAAAATTGATAATTGATTTTAAATTGAAAATTGTAAATTGAAAATTCCGAAATGAACATTTCCATAGCGGCAGAACCCCTCTTTCATATAGGATCATTCGCGGTCACGAACACTCTCGTGGTGACTTTGTGCATAAGTTTGCTCATCATCATCGGTTCGCTTATACTGAAAAAAAGGATAAGTCTTGTCCCCCGGGGCTTTCAAAACATTGTTGAATCGATTCTGGAAGCCCTTTTAAATTTGGCGGACAGCGTGACGCAGGACAGAAAGCAAAGCAAAAAATTTTTTCCGATCGTGGCGACTATTTTCATTTTTGTCATTCTCACCAACTGGGTGGAGGTCGTGCCGGGGCTTGGAACGATCGGGATCAATGAGATGGAAGAAGGAAAACAGATTCTGGTTCCTTTCATTCGCTCTGGCGCGGCCGACCTCAACTTCACTCTTGCCATTGCCATCGTCAGCGTGATCAGCGCCCAGGTTCTCGGGATTGCGGCGATCGGAATCGGCAAGTACGCGAAGAAATTTTTTGTGAGTCCGTTCCATTCGCCGTATTTTGTCGGAACGTTCGTCGGAATTTTGGAACTCATTTCGGAAGTCGCAAAACTGATTTCATTTTCGTTTCGATTGTTTGGAAATATTTTCGCCGGTGAAGTGCTTCTCATGGTCATGCTGTTTCTTGTTCCGTATTTCATCCCGTTGCCGTTTTTGCTTTTGGAATTGTTTGTCGGATTCGTGCAGGCCTTGGTTTTTGCAATGCTGACATTGGTATTTTTCAAAATGGCGGCGACGGAAGCAAGCCACTAGCGTGAGAATTTTCAATGATCAATTTTCAATCAATGATCAATTTCTAAATTTTCAATTTTCAAACATTGGAAACTGGGCCATTGAAAATTCATTGTAAATTGAAAACTGATAATTGAAAATTATTAAACTCTCTAAATTTGTTTGTCCGACTCAAAAAATATTTCCCAGTCGATTCAAGCAGAAGCAGAGAAGCAAATGTATGGCAGTTGATCCAAGCACAGCGCAAGAAACAGCGCAGGCAGCAGCGAGCTTCTTCGGAAGCGACGTAGCGGCCAAATCGATCGCGGCTGGAATCGCGATCGGAATCGGCGCGATCGGACCGGCACTCGGAATCGGAAAATTGGCTTCAAAAGCGATGGAGGCCATCGGCCGAAACCCGGAAGCGGCTCCGAAGATCCAGACGGCGATGATCCTGGCGATCGCTTTCACCGAAGCCATCGCGATCTATGCGTTGGTTGTGGCGCTGATTATCAAATTTGTCTAGCAGGTTTTTGGAAGGGAGGATATTGATTTTTTTGTCAATGTCCTCCCCGCGCAATTTTCAATGATCAATTTCTAAATTTTCAATTTTCAAACATTGGAAATTGGGCCATTGAAAATTCATTGTAAATTGAAAACTGATAATTGAAAATTAACAAAACTATGTCCGAACTTTTTTCAAAACTAGGCATTGATTGGAAACTTCTCATCGCCCAGATCGTGAACTTTTTGGTGCTGCTTTTTGTGCTCTGGAAGTTTGCCTATGGGCCGGTTCTCGCAATGCTGGAAAAACGCCAGAAAAAGATCGAAAAGGGACTCGCGGACGCGGATGAGGCGCACAAAAAACTGGAAGAGAGCGAGGAAAAGCAAAAAGAAATTTTGAAAAAAGCCCGCACGGAAGCAAAAGATATTGTTGAAAAAGCGAGAGAGCAAGCCGAAAAATCCAAATCGGAAATTGCGCTTGAAGCAAAACTACAGTCGGAAAAGATCATTGCCGGCGCCAAATCAGAGATTGAACAAGAAAAGCAAAAAACGATCTCTGAGATCAAATCAGAGATCGGAAGCCTGGTCGTGGCCGCGACAGAAAAAATTGTTGGAGAGAAGATGGATGGAAAAAAAGACAGAGAATTGATTGAGAAAAGTTTGATATGAAAATTACCTCAAAACAATACGCCCAAACCTTGTTCGAAATGACGGACGGAAAGCAGAAAGCTGAAATTGAAAAATCCGTCGCTGATTTTGCGCGCCACATGTACAAGGAAAGAAAATTGAAACTCTCCGAAAAAATAATCGAAAGTTTCGAAAAAATATACAATCAGAAAAATGGAATCGTTGAAGCAGAGGTTGTGACGGCCGAAAAACTTTCTGTGGCGGTTGAAAAAAAGGTGAAAGATTATATGGAGAAAAAGTATAGCGCCAAAGAGGTGGTGGTGAAAAATATTGTCGATCCGAATATCAAAGGCGGGATGATCGTGAAAGTTGGGGATGAAGTGATGGACGGAAGCGTAGCGGGCAAATTGTCAGAATTAAAAAAAGTTTTGATTAAATAATTTCAAATTTTCAAACTATGCAAAAAGACTTCATAGTAGAGTCGCTCAAAAAACAAATCTCCGGTTTCAAAGACGAAACCAAATCAGAGAAAGTCGGCCGCGTCATCGAAGTCGGGGACGGCATTGCCCGCGTCAGCGGACTTTCGGACGCGATGGCGAGCGAAATGCTGGAGTTTGTCGGGAAATGCGAGCCCGTGTATGGCGTCGCTCTCAACCTTGAAGAAGACCAGGTCGGAGCGATGATCCTCGGCGAATATGAAAAGATCAAGGAAGGAGACACCGTGAAATCAACCGGAAAAATTTTGTCCGTGCCGGTAGGCGAAACAATCGTTGGCCGGGTGGTGAATCCTCTTGGTCAGCCGATCGACGGAAAAGGAGAGATCAAAGCTGAAAAATTTTATCCGATCGAAAAGATCGCAGCAGGCGTGATCGAACGCGAGTCAGTGAAACAGCCTCTTCAGACCGGGATCAAGGCGATCGATTCGGTCATTCCGATCGGACGGGGACAGCGTGAACTCATTATCGGCGACCGCCAAACCGGAAAAACGGCCGTGGCCATCGACGCGATCATCAACCAAAAAGAAGAAGGCGTGATTTGCATATATGTTGCGATCGGGCAGAAAGAATCCAAAGTCGCCCGCATCGTGGCGGAACTCGAAAAGCGGGACGCGATGAACCACACTATCGTGGTTGTGGCTGGAGCATCGGATCCAGCCGCTCTTTCTTTCATCGCGCCGTACGCCGGATGTGCGATTGGAGAATTTTTCATGGATCAGGGAAAAGATGTTCTCATTATATATGACGATCTTTCCAAACACGCCTGGGCGTATAGGCAAGTCTCGCTTCTCCTCAAACGTCCGCCGGGACGCGAAGCTTATCCGGGAGATATTTTCTATTTGCATTCGCGGCTCTTGGAACGCAGCGCGAAAATTGGCAAAGATTTCGGCGGGGGGTCCATCACGGCGCTTCCGATCATCGAAACGCAGGCGGGAGATGTATCGGCATACATTCCGACCAATGTCATCTCCATCACTGACGGACAAATTTATCTCGAATCGGATCTTTTCTACAAAGGGATCCGCCCGGCTTTGAATGTCGGACTGTCCGTGTCACGCGTGGGATCAGCTGCGCAGATCAAGGCAATGAAAAAGGTGGCCGGAAAGTTGCGGCTTGATCTTGCTCAGTTCCGCGAGCTCGAAGCTTTCGCGCAGTTTGGTTCTGATTTGGATGAAGCGACGCGAAAACAGATCGAGCGCGGACAGCGAACGGTTGAAATTTTGAAGCAGGATCAATATGTCCCGATGCCGGTTGCGTCGCAGGTAGCAGTTATTTTTGCTCTCACAAACGGATATATTGATGATGTTCCGGTGGAAAAGGTTCAAAAATGGGAAGCGGAATTTCACAAGTATATGAAAGATATGAAGAGCGATGTTCTGAAGCTCATAAAAGAGAAGAAAGAGCTGACAGAAGAAGTGGAAGGTGCTCTCAAAAAAGCGATCGAAGAGTATAAAGAGGTTTATGGAAATAATAGCAATAATTTCCAATGATCAATGATCAATTTTCAATAAATTTTCAATTACCCAATTTTCAAACATTGATTCATTGAAAATTGATAATTGATTGTAAATTGAAAATTGTAAATTGAAAATTATCGTTTATGGCAGGCGGAACAAGAGAGCTAAAACGCCGAATAAAATCGGTGAACAATACGAAAAAGATCACTCGTGCCATGGAAATGGTGGCGGCTTCGAAGATGCGCCGGGCGGCGGCGAGCGTTCTTGCGATCCGGCCTTATGCCCACAGCGCTTGGTCGGTTCTCACGAACATGGCCCGTGCTTTTGAAAACTATCCAACCGAACTTCTTGAAAAACGGGAAGTGAAAAAAGTTCTCATGATCGTTGTCACTTCAAACCGCGGACTTTGCGGCGGGTTCAACTCCCAGCTTCTTCGGAAAGTTGTCGATCAGATAAGAAATCCCGGCCAGCTCAAAGTGAATCGGATCGGAGGAAAAAGAATTGAGTCGAGCATTCCGGATGACAAAATCGAGATAGATTTCGTGACTGTTGGAAAAAAAGGGGCGAGTATCATTCGGAAAATAGGCCGCAGCATCATCGCCACTTTTGACGAGCTCACATATCTTCCCGGCATTGAGAGCGTTCGCGCGCTGGCGCGTCTGGCGATGGATGAATACCGGGAAAAAAAATATGACAAAGTGGTGATCGCTTACACCGACTATATTTCCACTGTTGTCCAGCAACCCAAGCTTCGCCAGATCCTTCCCGTTTCAAAGATTGACATTGAGAAACAACTGGCTGATATGGATGTTCTTGCAAAAGAATATGGTCTCGATGAACCGCCGATGGAATACAAAGTCGAGCCGGATGCGAGATCGGTGCTGGAAAATATTTTGCCCCGTCTTGTTGAAATGCAGATATATCACGCGATCCTTGAATCGAATGCTTCAAAAGAATCGGCTCGGATGGTGGCAATGCGAAACGCAACCGACGCGGCGAATGATATGGTGGACAATCTGACGCTCATCTTCAACCAGATGCGACAAGCCGGCATTACGCAAGAGATCGCGGAAATTTCGGCTGGAAGAGCGGCGCTTGAAAATTGATAATTTAATTTAATTTTATTTATATGAATGCAGGCAAAATATCCCAGGTCATCGGTCCGGTTGTTGATGTTGAATTTGAGAAAGAGCTTCCGGAAATTTATAACGCGCTTGATGTTGCGCTCGAAGGAGGCAAGAAATTGGTTTTGGAAGTCAACCAGCATCTCGGATCAAACAAAGTCCGGGCGGTGGCGATGGGTTCGACCGACGGGCTACGAAGAAAAATGGAAGTCATCGACACCGGTGCTCCGATCAGCGTTCCGGTTGGAAAAGAAACACTTGGCAGAATGTTCAATCTTCTCGGAGAGCCGATCGATGGAATGCCCGATGTAAAGACCGAAAAAAAGTTTCCGATCCATCGTCCGACGCCGGCTTTCACGGATCAATCCACGGAGGCGGAAATTTTGGAAACCGGGATCAAGGTTATTGATCTCATTTGTCCGTTCCTTAAGGGAGGAAAAATCGGTCTTTTCGGCGGTGCGGGCGTGGGAAAAACAGTCGTTATTCAGGAGCTCATTCGCAATATTGCTACCGAGCACGGAGGCTATTCGGTTTTTGCCGGAGTGGGCGAGCGAACCCGCGAAGGAAATGATCTCTATCATGAAATGAAAGATTCGGGAGTGCTGGAAAAAACAACACTTGTGTTCGGGCAGATGAACGAACCGCCGGGAGCGCGCCAGCGGGTGGCGCTCAGCGCGCTTTCGATGGCGGAATATTTCCGCGACGACGAAGGAAAAGATGTTTTGTTTTTCATCGACAATATTTTCCGTTTCACGCAAGCCGGTTCGGAAGTGTCCGCGCTTCTTGGACGCATTCCATCAGCCGTGGGTTATCAGCCGACACTAGCCGAAGAGATGGGACGGCTTCAGGAAAGAATCACTTCAACCAAAAAGGGATCAGTGACTTCAGTTCAGGCCGTATATGTTCCGGCGGACGACCTCACTGATCCGGCTCCCGCAACGACTTTCGGGCATTTGGATTCGACCGTTGTTTTATCGCGCCAACTTTCCGAACTTGGAATATATCCGGCGGTCGATCCGCTTGACTCATCTTCGACGATTCTTGATCCAAAAATAATTGGAGAAGAACATTATGCCGTGGCGCGCGGCGTGCAAAAAGTCTTGCAAAGATACAAAGATCTTCAGGACATCATTGCTATTCTTGGCGTTGAAGAGCTTTCGGATGAAGACAAGCAAGCGGTCACACGCGCCCGAAAGATCCAGAAATTTTTGTCCCAGCCGTTTTTCGTTGCCGAGCAGTTCACGGGGACCGCTGGAAAGTATGTGAAACTTGCCGACACTATCCGCGGTTTCAAAGAAATTCTGGAAGGCAAGCACGACGACAAAAACGAGCAGGCATTCTATATGAAGGGATCAATAGATGAAGTAAAATAATGGCAGAAAAAATTAAATTCAAAATTGTCACACCTGAAAAAACAGTTTTTGAAGAAGAGATCGACCAAGTTACTCTTCCTACTCAAGAGGGGGAGATTACTGTTTTGCCGAATCATATCCCTTTGATTTCGGTGCTTTCGCCGGGAGAATTGGTCATCAAAAAAGACAATGAAGAAATTGATATGGCGGTTTCCGGCGGGATGATCGAGGTTCGCAACAATGAGATCGTGATTCTTGCGGACACAGCCGAGCGGGCGGAAGAAATTGATTTGAAGCGCGCCGAAGAAGCGCGCGCGCGGGCGGAAAAGCTCAAAGACGAAAAAATCAGGATTGATGAAACAGAGTTTGCCATCGCGGCGGCAATATTCGAGAAGAATCTGGCGCGAATAAAAGTGGCGCGAAAGCATTTGACGAGGAGAGGAATGAGGATAGAGTAATGTTCAATGTTCAATTTTCAATCAATTATCAATGACCCAATTTTCAATTATCTAAAAAGTTTGAAAATTTTAGCAGAAATTAAGCAAAATTTATGAAATACGAATTTAAGTATAAGAATGTTCATGATTGCGAGGCTGTGGTGTTGGCTTGCATCGATTTTCGTTTCTGGAAAGAAACGATGAAATTCGTCGAGGAAGAAATGGGAATAAAATCATATGATTTTCCGAAGATGCCCGGTGCAGCCAAGGCTATCAATGATTGCCAAGGCGAAACTGATGTTCCAATGCAATGCATCGGCGTTCCGTGCGATTTGCACCATGCGCAAAAAATTGTTATCGTGAACCATTCCGACTGCGGTGCATATGGCGGATCAAAACAATTCAATGGAAATTCGGATGCCGAGCAAAAGTTTCACGAAGGCGAACTCCAAAAAGCCAAGGAAAAAATTTTGAAATATTATTCGGGAAAGGAAGTATCTCTTGTCTATGCAAAATTGGTGGACGAGGGAGAAAACACTGAGTTCATTCAATTGTAGTTTTCCAATGGGGGAAAAAGGGATTTATTTGACACTATTCCTTTTTTCTGCTATAAATAAAGCGGTTCTTTTGAGCCGTTTTTTTGAGGCTCAATATTTTTTCGGGGAGGAAAAATGGCGAAAAGCATCATGAAAGTCCCGTTTGGTTTCAAGGGAATTCACGCTTGCAAAGTGGGCGTGATCATGTGTCTCGATTTTAGGTTCCGCAGACAAACGCTCTACTGCATCGAAGAAGCCTATAGGGTGCGGGCGTTCGATCTTGCCAGCTTGCCGGGTTCATCTCGCGGAGTAAGCAGAGATAGCCAAATGGCAATCAGCTGCGTGACTGTTCCTTGTGACCTCCATGATATTGAGACCCTAATCATAGTTCACCACATGGATTGTGGCGCCTATAGGGGTTCGGAAAGGTTTAACTTCGATTCCGTTGCGGAGCAAGCTTTCTATGAAAATGAACTCAGGAAATCGAGGAAAGAAATAATGGCCCTGTATCCGGCCATGAAAGTGATCCTCATTTACGCAAAGTTGGTTGACAACGAGGAGAACGTTGAGTTCTTGGAGATCGAAGACGAGTAGAATAGTGAAGAAAGATCTGATCTAGTCATCGTCTTTATACAAAAGCCTCGGCGGCAACGCCCGGGCTTTTTTTCTTGATAAAAATCGAAAAATGGGATAAAGTGAGAATGTATTAACAGCGATTTACGCAGAAATATAATCCGAAAAAAATCGAAAAAAAGTGGTCCCGCCAGGGCGGGATTTCGTCCCAATAAATTGGAAATCAACAAGATATGAAAAAATATAATCCAAAATTGATTGAACGCAAGTGGCAGGAATATTGGGCGAAAAACCCGAAACTTTATGCCGCTGATGAGAAATCAAAGAAATCGAAATTCTATTGCCTCGATATGTTCCCGTACCCGTCCGGCGATGGATTGCATGTCGGTCATGTCGAAGGCTACACCGCGTCAGACATCTATTCCCGCTATCAGCGAATGATCGGAAAAAATGTTTTGCATCCGATGGGCTGGGACGCATTCGGCTTGCCGGCGGAAAATTTTGCCATCAAAACCGGCGAACATCCCGACAAGAGCACGCATCGAAATATCAAAAATTTTACGAAGCAAATCAATTCGCTCGGACTTTCCTATGACTGGTCGCGCGAAATCGACACATCGAGTCCGGAATATTATAAATGGACGCAGTGGTTCTTTTTGTTTTTATATGAAAAAGGATTAGCGTATCGAAAAAAAGCGAAAGTGAATTGGTGCGAATCTTGCAAAACGGTTCTGGCGAACGAACAGGTCGAAGACGGCATTTGTGAGCGCTGCAAAAACGAAGTGATCCAAAAAGATCTCGAGCAATGGTTTTTCAGGATCACCGATTTTGCCGAAGATTTGATTGATGATCTCGACAAAATAGACTGGCCAGAATCGACCAAAACCGCGCAGAAGAATTGGATCGGGAAGAGCGAGGGAGCAACAATAAAGTTTGAAGTTACGAAAGAATATTCTTTGGAAGTATTCACCACGCGCCTCGATACTATATTCGGCTGCACGTATTGCGTAGTTTCCCCGGAACATCCGTTGATTGAAAATCTGCGACCCAAAATAGAAAATCCAAAAGAAGTTGAAAAATATGTGAAGCTTGCGAAGAAAAAAACGGATCTCGAGCGGACGGAGCTTCAAAAAGAAAAAACTGGGGTCGAGATCAAAGGCGTGAAAGCGACCAACCCCTTCACCAACGAAGAAGTTCCAATTTTCATTGCCGATTATGTTTTGAGCACCTACGGCACTGGCGCTGTCATGGCTGTTCCGGCGCATGACGAACGGGACTGGGAATTTGCAAAGAGATACAAATTAAAAATAAAAGAAGTAATAAAAAGTTTAGATAAAAAATATTCAGTTAAAAATGAAGCCTATATCAATGATGGGGTCTTAGCAAATTCCGGAAAATATTCCGGTCTCGCTTCTGAAAAGGCTCGGGAAGAAATGGCTATGTGGCTTGAGAAAAAAAATCTTGGAAAAAGGACCATTACATACAAACTCCGCGATTGGCTGATCTCGCGCCAGAGATATTGGGGCGCGCCGATCCCGATGATCCATTGCGATAAATGCGGTTGGCAAATGGTTCCGGAAAAAGACTTGCCGGTGATCTTGCCGAAAGTGAAAGATTATCGCCCGAAAGGAACTTCGCCATTGGGGACAAATCTAAACTTCGTAAATACAACCTGTCCGAAATGCAAAGGTGCGGCGAAACGTGAGCTCGACACGATGGATACCTTCGTTTGCTCGAGCTGGTATTTTTTCCGGTTTGCCGATCCAAAAAATAAAAATGAGTTCGCCGGAAAAGGCAAAATAAAAAAATGGCTTCCAGTGGACCTCTATATCGGCGGAGCGGAGCATACTGTTTTGCATCTTCTCTATTCCCGCTTTTTCACGAAGGCCCTCAACAAATACAAATATATCAATTTCGATGAGCCGTTCGTGAAGTTGCGTCATCAAGGAATGATCGTTGCGGAGGACGGACGAAAAATGTCCAAGTCGCTTGGCAATGTGATCAATCCGGACAAGATCGCGGGCCAATACGGAGCTGACATCTTGCGCCTCTTTGAAATGTTCATGGGGCCGCTGGAAGATTCAAAGAGCTGGAACACGAAAAGCATCGTGGGTCCCAAGAGATTTTTGGAGAGGGTATGGAGCCTAAGATACAAAATCAAAAAAACAAGCGACAAATCAAATGCGAAATCCAAAATTTTAAGTTACAATTTAAAGGGACTATTGCACAAGACAATCAAGAAAGTCACCGAAGACATCGAAAACCTGCATTTCAATACGGCAATTTCGTCCATGATGATCCTGGTAAACGAAATGGAAAAGGAGCCTCAAATATCAAATGATAGCTACCAGACATTGGCTCTTCTGTTGAGTCCTTTTGCTCCCCATATTGCCGAAGAACTTTGGGCAGAGCTTGGCCATAAAAGATCTATTTTCCTTGAAAAATGGCCGAAATTCGACCCGAAACTGGTTGTGGAAAAAGAAATGGTCATTGTTGTTCAAGTGAACGGAAAAGTGCGAGATCAGATCAGCGTCTCGGTTGATGCGGGAGAAAGGGAAGTGAAGGAAACGGCGCTCGAACAAGAGAAGATCAAAAAATATATTCCAAATATCGACAACATCAGGAAAATAATCTTTGTTCCGGGACGGCTCATCAACTTCGTGGTGTAAAATATGAAAAAAAAGAATGTTGTTACAATTGGCGGGGGAACAGGAAGTTTCGTTTTGCTTTCTGGTCTCAAAAAATATCCCGTGAACATTTCCGCTATTGTTTCCATGGCCGATGATGGCGGATCGACGGGACTTCTTCGCGACGAGCTGGGGGTTTTGCCTCCCGGAGATGTGAGACAGTGTCTTGTGGCTCTCTCCGATTCTTCGGACACGTTGCGGGAACTGATGAACTATCGTTTTGGCGGAAAAAATCTGAAAGGTCACAGTTTTGGCAATCTTTTTCTTTCAGCCCTCGAGAAGATATGCAAAAATTTTTCGAAAGGAGTGGAGGAAGCCGGAAAAATTCTCAACGTGAAGGGCGAGGTGATCCCAGTCACCGAGGATGACATATCCCTTCGGATGGAGCTCGAAGATGGAAAAATGCTGCGCGGAGAACATGAAATCAATATGAACTTCTCTATTGAAAAAATAGGGATAAAAAAATTCTATCTGAAGCCCAAGGCAGCGTCCAATCCAAAGGCGATTGAGAAAATAATGGAAGCGGATGTCATCATCATTGGTCCGGGAAATCATTATTGCAGCGTGCTTCCCAATATGCTTGTTCCAGGAATCAGCAGCGCGATCAGAAGGTCGAAAGCCAAAGTGATCTATATTTGCAATTTGGTCAACAAAAAAGGACATACTGAAAAATTTGGTCTCGATGACTACGTTGATTCCGTCAATGAAATGATCGGCAAAAAGAGAATTGACTACGTGACATACAACATCAAAAAACCCAGCGATAAGTTGATTGCCAAATACAGGCGCCAACGAGAAGAATTGACCGGATTTTTTCCGGGGGATCGCAAGAATCGGAATTATAAGGTGATCCGAGCCGATCTTCTGAGTTCCAAGGTGCCGGTTTATTCAAAAAACGACGCGATTGCCGATATCAGGTCGTTTATCCGGCACGACAGCCGAAAATTGTCCAAAGTCATAATGATGATCTCTGAAATTGGGGATTATGAGAATTTGATAAAAGATATCGTATAAAAGACTAAAACAAAAATGGAAAACAAGACACATCCGAAAAACAAACTTCATACGCTTTCCGAGTTTCGGCGCGAGGCTGAAATTCCGCTTGTGGTTGCCAAAAAAATGGTGTTGTGGGGAGAAGTGAAAGCGGTGAGATTGGGGGACGGGGCGCTTCGGATCACAGAAGAAGAAGTTCAAAGAATCAAAAGGCTTTTTCAGAGTCCGCGAACAAAGGTGAAATATTATTTGCGTGTGCTTGGTCCGGGAGTCATCACCGGCGCGTCGGACGATGATCCATCCGGAATCGGAACCTATTCCTCGGTTGGTGCGATGTTCGGCTTTGCGATCTTGTGGACGGCGGCGTGGCTTTTGCCGATCATGTTTGCGATTCAGGAAGCCTGTGCCCGGATCGGAATCGTTGCAAACCACGGTCTTTCGAATGTTATACAAAAACATTATGGCCGGAAAATTGTTTTTGGACTTGTGGCGCTTCTGATCGTTGCAAATGTAGTCAACATTGGGGCCGACCTTGGTGCGATGGCGGCATCGCTTCAGTTGCTCACAGGAACGGACTTCTATTTCGGAGCGGTTCTGTTCGCCTTGATCATCATTCTTGTTGAAATATTTTTTCAATATCATATTTATGTGAGGGTTCTCAAGTGGCTCACTCTTTCGGTCTTCGCCTATATCTTTGCCGGTTTCATGGCGCACCCGAATTGGTCTGAAGTTTTGGCAAATGCATTTGTGCCGAAAATATATTGGAATGAAAATTATATTTTTGCGCTTATTGCCATTTTTGGAACAACCATCACACCCTATCTTTTTTTCTGGCAGGCATCGGAAGAGGTTGAAGAAAACAAATTGCTCAAATTGAAATGGACCAAGAGAGTGATGCATATCCGCGTCAGGGAAATGCGAACGGACGTCGGAGCAGGAATGCTTCTCGCGAATGTTGTGTTTTTTTTCATCATTCTCACGACGGCGCAGGTTCTTTTCAAAAACGGCGTGACGAACATCGGTTCGGCCGAACAGGCGGCGATGGCTCTCCGGCCTTTTGCCGGCGATATGGCCTACGCGCTTTTTGCGCTGGGAATCATCGGTACAGGAATTCTTGCTGTTCCGATCCTGGCCGGTTCAGGAGCTTATGCTCTTTGTGAAGTGATGAAGTGGCATGAAGGTTTGGAACTCAAATTTTCGCGGGCGAAAGGATTTTATCTCATAATCGCATTTTCGATTATTGTCGGCCTTCTTATGAACTTTATAGGCATCGAGCCGATCAAAGCGCTGTACTATGCTGCTTATCTCAACGGGATCATTGCGCTTCCGCTCCTCGTTGCTATAATGATCGTCGGCAATGACAAGCGGATCATGGGCACGGAAACGCATCCGCTTTGGGTCAAAATATTCGGCTGGCTGGCAGTTGTATCCATGATTGCAGCCGTACTGGCAACTATATTTTTAGCCTTGAAATAAAATGGTTCCCATTTTGATGTCATCGCTTGCTCTGAAATGAAAACGAGTTTTCATTTCTCTCGCTTCGCTCGACAATAGCCAATATTCCAAAGGAAAGTGTTAGAATCAAACAATATGAATATACTCATCATTTTCATCGCCAAATATCTGGTTTTCGTTTCGGCGGCAATCGCTGTTTTGTATT
>JBAZRT010000016.1:0-15133 GCA_041662765.1 Parcubacteria group bacterium | reverse complement strand
TCGAATCGGAGGGGCCGAGCACGAGCAAATTCAATGTTGGAAATATTGCAGCAAAGGGCGAAGGGAAAGTGGATTTTCAAGGAAAATTTTTCGGTCCGAAGGATGCACTGGTATATATGGAGGTCAAGATCGAGTACAAGCCCTCCACTTTCAATTCGACCTTTTCTGCGAAAGGGGGTTCAAGCGTATTTATATCTTCAAGCCCAATCGAGCTTGAAGCGACCGGTTCGCAAAATGCGGCGGCGGGAAATGCCGTTTCGTATACCATTACTTATCGGAACAACGGACAGGAATCTTTCAATGACCTCAAAATAAAGGCTGATTTTCCGTCAGGATTCTCCTTCTCTAATTCAGAGCCTTTGCCTGTCCAAGATAACAATATCTGGTATATAGGAGTCCTGGAAGCCGGACAAACGGGAAAAATAAAGATCAACGGGATCATAAATGGATCGAAGGATGAGGAAAAAAAGCTGAAATTCTATGTAGGAGAAATTGGAGCTGACAATCAATTCATTTCATACGGGGAGACGCAAAGTACGACAAAGGTCATTGGTTCGCCGATTGTTTTGAGCGAAACGATAAGTGACAAAAAGGAAAGTGTTTTCACGAATGCAGGAGAATCGCTGCTTTTCAAGATTAGTTACAAAAATACCGGTTCGGTGGGTCTTCGAGATGTGATCCTCACGGTTGAAGCATCGAGCCCGATTCTTGATTATACCCGAATAGATATGCGAGGTTTCAAGGGGGAATTTGATTCGGAAAAGAAAACTATCACATGGAGAGCTTCTGAGGTTCCGGAATTCAAGAATCTTGCTCCGTATGTGGAAGGCGATATCAGTTTTGCTATTTCGGTGAAGGATATCATTCCTGTTTCGAGTTCGAATGACAAAAACTTCTCGTTTTCTTCAATCGCTCGGATGGATAGTCCGGATATCCCAACGATCGAGGGATCCAACAAGGTCGTGGCGAGCAACGCCGTAGCAGTGAAGCTGAATTCAAAGCTGATTGCGAAAACCGAAGGGTTTTATAACGACGCCGACATTCCGAATTCAGGCCCGCTGCCTCTCAAAGTGGGGCAGGAAACCACCTTTACTCTCCATACGAAGGTTGCCAATGTTTCCAATGACGTGACGGATACAAAAGTAGTGATGACGCTTGCGCCGGGAGCGAAATGGAAAAACAACTTTCTTCCCAAGGACACAAATGTGAACTTCAACGATCGGACAAACGAGCTTGTTTGGAATATCGGAAGCTTGCCGGCAGGAACGGGAATCATCACCAATCCAAAAGAATTTATTTTCCAGATCGGAGTTGTTCCCTCGGAAAACCAAATCGGAAATTTTGCGCCTCTGCTTTCCAAGACGGTGTTCTCCGCCAAAGACGCTTTTACGGGGCAGCCCCTTGAAATGAAGCTCGGGGAAAAGAACACAAGTCTCACTGAAGATCTGGGAGTGGGGGAAACGGGAAAAGTCAGTCCGTAAATTTGAAAACTTAGAAATTGAAATTTTTTTCATGCTAAAATTGAGCAGCAGGAGAGACAAAAAAAGAATTGGCAAATTATATACAAAAAATGGCGTGGTCAACACTCCCTTTTTTTTGCCGATTGCAACAAAGGGGGCCGTGAAAAATATGACGCCGGAAGAGTTGAGAGAACTCGGTGCGGAAATTGTTCTTGGTAATACTTATCATCTTTGGCTTCGGCCGGGAGAGAAATTGGTTCAAAAGGCGGGAGGTTTGCAAAAGTTTATGAATTGGAATGGGCCCATCCTCACTGATTCGGGGGGGTATCAGGTTTTTTCACTCGCGGGAAGAAGAGATAAAAAAAGCAGCGTCAAACTTTCTGAAGAAGGAGTTGAGTTTCGGGATCCGATTGATGGAAAAAAATATTTTATGACGCCGGAAAAATCGATCGATATCCAGCTCGCGCTTGAAAGCGATATCATAATGGTCCTCGATGAATGTCCGCCATATCCATGCAGCCGGGAATATGCGCTTCAGTCGCTGGAAAGGACAACCAGATGGGCAAAAAGATGCAAAGAATACTTTGAAAAAGCGAAAAGCGCAAAGAAAAAATCCGAAAAAATAAAAAGCCCCCTGCTATTTGGAATAATACAAGGCTCAGTGTATAAAGATTTGCGGCAGGAATCAGCAGGACAGCTTTTGGCGCTCAACTTTGACGGATACGCGATCGGCGGAGTTGCGGTCGGAGAGCCGCGGGAAAAAATGAAGAAAATTTTGGAATGGATCTTGCCGATGCTTCCGGAAAACAAACCGCGGTATTTGATGGGGCTTGGCCGACCCGAGGAAATCGTCTTTGCCGTCAGCCATGGCATTGATATGTTTGACTGCGTTATTCCAACTCGCAATGCGCGGCATGGCTCGCTTTTCGTTTGGAACAATTCCAAAACAAAGGATTTGGGAAAGAAAGATTTTTATCAGAAGCTGAACATCACCAATGAAAAGTTCAAAAAAGATCTCAAGCCGATCGACAAGAATTGCGATTGCTATACCTGCAAAAGCTACACTAGGGCGTATTTGCGGCATCTTTTTGCGGTCGGCGAGCCGCTCGCCGGGCGCTTGGCAACCATCCACAATCTCAAGTTTTATCAGGATTTGATGAAGAAACTGAGAAATTGAAAGATAGGGAAAATCAGGGGAAGCTTGAAGTATTGCAAGCAATAAGATTGTTTGGTATTATAAGAAAAAAGGAGTTTTCTAAAAATAAAAATTAATTCTGTTGAATCTTCGCTTTGCGAAGTCCGGCTTACCGGAATTCAACGGGTTAAACAAAAAGAAAATGAGCGCAAAAACGAAAAAAGCGAAGACAACAAAGGTTTCGACGAAAGGAGAAAAAAAGAATTCTGACAGAAAGCAAAACGAGCATGTTCGTTTTGGCATATCGCTGGTCGTGCTAATGACCTTCCTGGTCGTTTCGGTCTTTTTCCTCCTCATATCTCTCATCCAGATCAAATAAGCCGGAAGGCCTCGAGAGAGGCCTTTTTTTGAAATTAGCAAAGGGGGAATCCCGTATTATTTGTTGCCTGAAGCGGCGAAAAAAGGGGTAAAAACGCAACTTATGGTGTCACGAATTGAAAAGCTGAGAAATTTGTTTTTATTTGCATTTTTTTTGCTGGTAATTTCCATAATTTTCACTCCTCTTCTGACGCGAAGAGGCTTTTCTATTTTTTCCGAAGAAATTTTGGAATCGGTTCTGCTTTTCATCCAGATCTTCATCGGCTGGCGGATATTTCTTCTTTATGAGAAGGCGGTGGCAAATCGGGAGAAAGAGATTCAAAAACTGGAAAAAGAATATCAAAGAAGAGAAAAGGAACTGCTTGAAGCATTTGCGTATCTTGGGAAGGTGAATGTTCAAGTATCGCTCATAAAATCATTTTTGCAAAAGCTCAAAGCTCCATCGAGCCGCAAGGAAGCCGAAAACTATATAAAAGAAATTTTGGAAATTGCGCTCACTCTCAGCGGAAAGAGCTGGGTAACGCTTCGGGCATTGGACGCGAAAACTTTCAATACGGCGAGCGAATATTGGGCCAAGTCGAGTACCGGAGTCGATACGCAGGGTATGAAAATTGGAAACAAGGATATAATGAAATGGGACAATGATCTGGAAGAGAGCCGGAAAAGCGGATTTTTTGTCCTGGGATCTTCCGGATCCGATATTTCTCCCATAAGAGTTTTTTTAATTTTCCTGAATGGGATAAAACTGGAGCCGGATATTGTGGATTTTTTGCGGGCGGCGGCCAATCAGTGCGAAGTGCTTCTGACGCTTTTCAACATCAAGGGGAAAAATAATTGATGTTGACAAAAAAGAGAGAATTGATTATTATACAATCTGTGAGGGTTGGCAACCTCAAATGAAAAACTCAATAAGTGAAAGAGCCTTGTTGCATCCAGTAGCAGGGAACTCGGGTGGAACCGCGGATTGCAGAAATTCGTCCCGAATACTCAAAGATCATTCTTTGGATATTTAGGACGAATTTTTTGTTTTTAGGTGATTTAACTAACCATATAATTTGCAGGGCTCACGAAAAAATTATGAAAAACGAGAACAAAGAGAACATGATGGAAAAAATAGTGTCGCTGTGCAAGCGGCGGGGTTTTGTTTTTCCGTCGTCGGAAATTTATGGAGGACTGCAGGCCATTTATGACTACGGACACTACGGAACATTGCTAAAAAACAACATTCGGGATGAGTGGTGGAAACACATGGTTCAATTTCGCGATGATGTTGTCGGGCTGGATAGCGCCATCTTCATGCACCCAACCACTTGGGTGGCGTCCGGACATGTTGACGGATTCAACGATCCTCAAGTGGATTGCAGAAAATGCAAGTCGCGTTTCAGAGCCGATCATATATTGGAACAGTTCGGAATAAATGCGGACAAAGCTCCTCTTGATGAGCTCAATAAGGAGCTGGATAAATTGAGAAAAGAGGAAAAACTCAAATGCGCTAATTGCGGCTCGACCGATCTCACACCAGCCAAGATTTTTTCTCTGATGGTAAAATCAAATATTGGTTCACCAACCGAGGAGTTGAGCGAAGAAAACACGGTTTATCTTCGCCCGGAAACTTGCGGGGGAATTTATCTGGAGTACAAAAACACCGTGGATTCTTTGCACGTAAAATTGCCTTTTGGAATCGCCCAAATAGGGAAAGCTTTTCGAAACGAAATTGTTGCTCGGCAATTCATATTTCGAACCCGGGAATTTGAACAGATGGAAATGCAATATTTTTTGCATCCCGATATCATGAAAGAGAAATATGATATGTGGAAACAAGTTCGCTGGGACTGGTACTTGGAATATGGGATAAAAGCGAATGAGATTCGCTGGTATAAGCACGAAAAATTGGCGCATTATGCTTCCGAAGCTTACGATGTTGAATATAATTTCAAGTCTCTCGGAAGTTTCAAAGAAGTTGAAGGCATACATGCCCGGGGAAACTGGGATTTGTCACAGCATTCGAAGTTTTCCGGAGTGGACCTCAGTTATTTTGACGAGAAGACCGGCGAAAAATTTATTCCGCATATCATGGAGACTTCCGCCGGACTCAATCGGCATGTTTTGATGTTCATTGATCAAGCCTACACCGAAGAAAAAGTCGGTGACGAAGTGAGGGTCGTGCTGAAATTTGACAAAAGGCTCGCTCCCGTCAAAGTTGCCGTTTTGCCGCTTTCCAAAAAAGAAGAGCTGACAAAACCGGCCAAGGATATCTGGAACACATTGAAAATGAATTTTATGACGGAATACGATGAAACTCAGTCCATTGGAAAACGATACCGCCGCCAGGACGAGATCGGAACGCCATATTGTGTGACGGTTGACTTTGAAACCCTTGAAGACAAAGCTGTCACCGTCCGCGACCGCGATTCGATGAAACAGGAGCGGGTAAAAATTGAAGAGTTGGTGGATTATTTGAAGGAGAAGCTTGAAGAATAACCCCTCGTTGTCATCCTGAGCAGAGGCCGATAGGCCGATGCGAAGGATCCCGTGTTAAAATAAAAAAGATGTACAAAACTTATTACATCTATATTGCGACGAACCAGAGAAATACGGTTCTCTACGCAGGTGTAACCAGCAATCTGGAAAGGCGCATACAAGAACACAAGCTTAAAATGATAAAAGGATTTACAAGTAAGCATAATATTGATAAGCTGATCTATTACGAGACATTTAAAAATCCAGTCAAAGCGATTGCGAGAGAAAAAGAAATCAAAGGTTGGACGAGGATAAAGAAGGAAGTACTCATAGAAAAAATTAATCCTGAATACAGGGATCTCGTCAATGAACACGGGATCCTTCTCTCCGACTTGTCAGTCGGAGAATCAGGATGACAATAATCGAATGACAAAAGAAAAAAATATTTCAGAATTGAAAGAAAAACTTCATGATTTGTATCATATCGGTTCAGCTTTGGCGGTTTTGCATTGGGACCAGGAGGTATTCATGCCTTCGAAAGGTGCGGCACTTCGCGCGGCGACGATTTCGAATTTGGCCGGTATTTTGCACGAAAAATTCATATCCAAGGAATTTGCGGCGCTCTTGAAAAAAGCAAAATCGCAACTTGATGCCGGGAAATTGGACGATGAAAACTCCGCGATCGTGCGCGAACTGTGGCGTGAATATGAAAGACAGAAAAAACTTCCTGTGGCATTTGTCAAAGAAATGGCGCAAATCTGCTCCGAGGGGCACAATGTCTGGATAAAAGCGAGAGAAAAAGCTGATTTCAAAATTTTTCTTCCATATCTCAAAAAAATAGTCGCGCTCAAAAGAAAAGAAGCGAAATTGGTCGGATACAAAAAATCACCTTATGATGCGCTTCTCGATACATACGAACCGTATTCAACCTCGGAAGAAATCTCAATGATCTTCGAAGAGCTCAAAAATTTTCTTGTGCCTTTCCTTAAAAAAATAGCCAAAGCAAAAGGAAAAGAGAATCCAGATATTCTCAAGGGCAATTTTACGATCGAACAGCAGAAAAGATTCAACGAAGAAGTCGCGAAAAAAATTGGTTTTGACTTCGAAGCGGGGAGAATGGACACGAGCGTTCATCCATTTTCAACCGGATTTCATCCAAATGATGTGAGGATCACCACTCGGTTCAGGAAAGACGATATGTTTGATTCTTTCTTTGGAGTGGTTCACGAAACCGGGCACGCCCTCTATGAGCAAGGCCTTTCGACTGAAAATTTTGGTACGCCCCTCGGAGAATCCATTTCGCACGGAATCCATGAATCCCAATCGAGAATGTGGGAAAATATGGTTGCAAGGGGCAAAAATTTTTGGAAATATTTTTTTCCGAAACTCCAAAAGCAATTTCCGAAGCCGTTCGCGAAAACGAAATTTGATGATTTTTACCATGCGATCAATAATGTTCAGTCGTCGCTCATCCGGGTTGAAGCAGACGAGGTGACCTACAGCCTGCATATAATCATGCGCTTCGAAATCGAAAAGGAACTCATCGAAGGATCCATTGAAGTTGATGATCTTCCGAAAATATGGAACGCCAAGATGAAAGAATATCTCGGTGTAAAAGTTCCGAACGATGCTGAAGGGGTTTTGCAAGATACTCACTGGTCTGGCGGAGGAATTGGATATTTTCCGAGCTATGCTCTTGGCAATCTTTATGCGGCTCAATTTTACCAGGCTGCAAAAAAAGATCTGATCGATCTGGAAAAAGAAATTGCAGCTGGCGAATTCTTTCACTTGCGGGAGTGGCTCCGCAAAAAAATTCATGTTCATGGAAAGATGTATTCGGCAGACAGCTTGGTTCGCGAAGTGACGGGTGAGCCGCTCACCAGTCAGTATTTCATCGATTATCTCAAGAAAAAATACGGAGAGATATATAAGATAACATAAGCTCGCGAAAAAATAATTTCTCGAGTAGGCTACCCGCCGGAAAAGCCGGGCGGGCGCACGCAATACTCTCGAAATTTATTTTTTCTCTCGCTGATAAATATTTTTTTTATGCATTTCAAAAAAACAACATTCAAAAACGGACTTCGGCTTATCACAGCGCCGATGAAGGACACGAACACGGTGACGGTGATCGTAGCGGTGGCAGCCGGGTCGAAATATGAAACGAAAAAAGTGAGCGGCATTTCACACTTTTTGGAGCACATGTTTTTCAAGGGGACAAAAAAACGTCCCAAAACGAAAGATATTGCCGAATCGCTTGATGCGGTCGGAGGAGAGTTCAACGCCTACACTTCTCAAGAAAGCACGGCCTACTATGCCAAAGTCGACAAGGAGCACTTGAGTCTCGCGGTCGACGTTGTTTCTGATATTTTTCTCAATTCAAAAATCGATGCGAAAGAAATCGAAAAGGAGAGAGGAGTTATTCTCCAGGAGATCAACATGTATGAGGATACGCCGATGCTGGCCGTGGGGGAAGAGTTTGAAAACCTTCTCTATGGCGATCAGCCGGCGGGATGGAAAGTAATCGGAACAAAAGAAAATATCGCGGCGGTGGGTCGAAAAGATTTTGCGGGCTATATGAAAAATTTCTATACCGCCCAAAACACGGTTGTTTCTGTGGTTGGAAATTTTGGGGAAAAGGGGGAGGGCGGAGTGATCAGGGAAATAGATAAGATATTTTCAAAAATGCGAAAAGGTAATGTGAACAAAAAACAAAAAACAGCCGAGAAGCAGACAAAGCCGGAAATAAAGATAAGGCACAAGAAGACAGACCAGGCTCATCTGGTCCTGGGTTTTCGCGGATACAATATGTTTCACAAGGACAGATTTGCGCTCACGCTTCTTGCCAACATTCTCGGCGGGACAATGAGCAGCCGGCTGTTTCTCTCAGTGAGAGAACGCCTGGGACTTGCCTATTATGTGAATGCGAGCGACGACGAATCTTCTGATTGCGGATATTTTTCCGTGCGGGCGGGCGTGGACACGGACAAAGGAAAAATAGAAAAGACGGTGAAAACTATCATCTCGGAAATAAGAAAGGCCAAGACAAGGGGTGTGAGCGAAAAAGAACTCAAAAAGGCCAAAGACAACTTGCGGGGCAAAATGGCGCTTTCTCTCGAATCTTCAGATGAAGTGGCTGCCTTTTTGGCCGGACAGGAACTCTCCCGCCGCGAGATCAAGAGGCCGGAAGAAATTCTTGCCAAAATTGATAAAGTGGGGAAAAATGATATATTGAGAGTGGCGAGGGAGGTATTTGTGAACAATGGGCTGAATTTGGCCCTGATCGGTCCGGTGGAGGATGGGAAGTTTCTGGAGAAGATCTTGAAATTATAGAATCTCGGTTATTGTTTGAAAATTAGATAATTGCAAAATTCATGAACAGAACCATAGAAATATCTTCAAGCACAATACTCAGGACCATATTTATCCTGCTCCTTCTCTGGTTTCTTTTCCTTATTCGGGATATTCTCGTTCTTGTTTTTTTGGCGCTTGTTATTGTAAGCGCTATTGATCCGATCGTGGACTGGTGTCAGAAAAAAAGAGTTCCGCGTTCTCTTGCGGTTTTGGTCATCTATATTCTGGCCATCTCAATTGTCGGGACGGCAATTTCTTTCCTTGTCGCGCCTATAGCCTCCGAAATTCGAGGGCTGGGTGAAAACTTTCCGAATCTTGTGGAAAAATTTTCCGGATATTTTCAAGGTGTTCGGAACTATGCGACCTCCCACAATTTTCAGCAGCAAATCAGCAACTTTTCGGGAAATATAACAGACAGGTTTTCGCAGGTTGGTACGAATATTTTCAGCGGAACAGTTTCCTTCATCGGCGGAATATTTTCTTTTCTTGTGGTTTTGTCCGTTGCTTTCTATATGTCTGTTGAGGAGAAGGGCGTCAAAAAATTTTTTGCATCAATCGCGCCGGCTGAGCATGGCGAATATGTCGCGGGGCTTGTCGATCGGATCCAATTCAAAATGGGGCGCTGGCTTTTGGGTCAGATGGCTCTCATGGTGATCATTTTTGCGATCGATTATGTCGGACTTTTGGTCATTGGTGCGCCGTACGCGCTTGTCCTTGCAATCATGGCCGGACTTCTTGAGATCATTCCCTATGTCGGTCCGATCGTGTCGGCGGTTGTAGCCGCATCGGTCAGCTTTTTGCACGGGCCGGTCACGGGGCTTCTTGTTCTTGCTCTCTTCGCCGTTGCGCAGCAGTTGGAAGGATATGTGATCGCACCGCTTGTGATGAAAAAAGCGGTCGGACTCAATCCGGTGGTTGTGATCTTGTCGCTGCTCATTGGCGCCAAACTGGGAGGCGTAATGGGCGTGATCATTGCAGTGCCGGTTGCAACGATGGTGAGTGAAGTGGCAGGCGATCTGGTCAGAAAACCGGAAGTTAGCGAAGAGAAAGCAATGTGATCACGGAGACTAGCGAGATAAAAATATCCCAAAGATTGTTTTTTAGTTTGAAGCGGCGCTCGGGAGCGAAATCGGGATAATGAATAAGATGAAGTTTTTGGTGAAAATTATATATTGGCTTCAAGAATTTCACTCCCATTTTCCAGCATAGAAACGTGGTCCCGTCAGGAAGAAGCGAGAAAAATATTCCGATGGCTATATTTTGAAGATTTGCCGTCAATGCTCCATCTCGACAAAATAATATTGCAGCAACTGTTCCCAAACCGATTGCAAGGTCCACGGCCACTTTCCAAAATTCCTTGAAACTGGATTTTTTGTCCAAATAGTCTCCGTGAGGAAAAAGATCGAGAGCAAAATGCACCGCGACAGCCAGCCCTGCGACGGCGTATGGATTTTGGATATTTGCACCGAGGACGGCGCCGGCCAAAATGTGTGTGGTTAAGATCATAATTTTCAATTTCCAATGATCAGTTTTCAATCAATTTTCAGTGTTATAATTTTCAATGATCAATTTTTGAAAATTGAAAATTGAAAATTAAATGAAAATTTTAAATTGACAATTGAAAATTATTGAACTAATTATAGAAAATAAAATGACTGGTAAGTTATACATCGTCGCTACTCCCATCGGCAATCTCGAAGATATCACTCTTCGCGCTCTTCGCGTTCTGAAAGATGTTGATCTCATTTTATGCGAGGACACGCGGGTGACGAAAAAGCTTTTGGACAGATATGAAATTCAAAAACCTCTTTTATCATACCACCATCACTCGAAGATCTCAAGGGTCGAGAAAATTGTCGAACATCTGGAAAATGGGAAAAATTTGGCCTTGGTTTCCGATGCAGGCACGCCGGGAGTGAGCGACCCGGGAAATATTCTCATAGAGCACATAACGCATAACGGAGAACAAAAGGTTGAAATTGTTCCAATTCCGGGGGCGTCGGCAGTGACATGTTTGGCGAGCGTCGCCGGGATCAACATGAGCCGGTTTTCTTTTCTCGGTTTTCCGCCGCACAAGAAAGGGCGGGAGACATTTTTTCGCGGAGTGGCCGAGAGCAAATGTCCCGTCATATACTTCGAATCTCCGCACCGGTTTCTCAAAAATCTGGAACTTTTGGAAAAAATGAAACCTGATGCTAAACTGGTAGTAGGCCGGGAATTGACGAAAATGTTTGAGGAGATAAAAAAAGGAACTGTTGCTGAAATTTTGGAATATTATAAGAAAAACAGCGACAAGACCAAGGGGGAGTTTGTGATAATTGCTTGTTGAATCTGAATGAAAAAAAAGTTTTTTGTGACAACACCTGTCTATTATGTCAACGCCAAGCCTCATATTGGACATGCCTATACGAGCGTGGCGGCGGATGTGTTGGCGAGATTTCACAAACTTCAAGGCGATGAAGTGTTTTTTCTGATGGGGACGGACGAGCACGGGCTCAAGATTCAAAAGAAAGCTGAAGAATCCGGAAAAGATCCGCAACAGTTTGTCGACGAAATATCGGCTGGTTTCAAACAACTTTGGGACAAGCTGGATATCAAATACGACAATTTTATCCGGACGACTGATCCGAAGCACAAAAGAGCCGTGCAAAAAGTTTTGCAAATTCTTTTTGACAAAGGCGCGATATACAAAGGCGAATACGAAGGCCTCTATTGCGTTGGGTGCGAGCAGTTCAAAAATGAAGGCGATCTGGTCAATGGGCGCTGTCCGGACCATGATACGGATTGTGAAATTGTGAAAGAGGAAAGCTATCTTCTCAAAATGAATGAATTGCAGGAGGAGCTAGTGCAGAAAATAGAAAAAGACGAATTTTGCATCAGGCCGGAAAAATACAAAAAAGAAATTTTGTCGTTTCTCAAGGGCGAAAAGTTGAAAGACGTTTCTATTTCGCGCAAAAACGTGAAGTGGGGAATTCCCCTGCCATTCGACGCGGAGCATACGACCTATGTCTGGTTTGATGCTTTTTTGAGTTATCTCACGGGATTGGGTTGGAACGGTGATATTCTAAGGCTAAGCCTTAGAAAAAGCCTTAGAAAAAATAAAGGCTTAGCCTTAGAAAAACTAGAATTTTGGCCGGCGGATGTTCAGCTGATCGGTAAAGATATCCTGCGGGTTCACACGACCATCTGGCCTATCGTGCTGATGCAATTGGGAATCGAATTTCCAAAACTTCTTTTCACACACGGGCACTTGCTTTCGGGAGGCAGAAAAATGAGCAAAACCATCGGAAACGTGATTGGAATTGATGAAATGCTGGAAAAATTCGGCACGGATGGCACGCGCTATCTCCTGATGTCGGCGGGAACGTTTGGTGAGGACGTTGATGTGACAATGGAGCGCCTCACGGAGAAATACAACGCGGATCTGGCGAATGGAATCGGCAACCTTGTCTCGCGAGTCATTCGACTCGCTCAAAATTTTCAATTTTCAATTTTCAATTTTCAATCAATTTACAATGACTCAATTTTCAAAAATATTGAAAAATTTGAATTTGAAAAAGCAATGGGTTACATTTGGAAAATTATCAGAGAAAATGATAAGTTTGTCGAAGAAAACAAACCGTGGGAATTGCAAAAAAATGACGAGAAAAAATTTCAGGAAGTAATGCAAAAATTGGTTTCAGATCTTTATTTAATTTCAGATATACTCATGCCTTTCATGCCCGAGACTTCGAAAAAAATCAAAAAAGCGCTGGAAACGAAAGAAGCGACAGTTTTATTTCCGAGAATAAAATAGGCTTAACTTTCCATGATCGATACTCACGCGCATTTGGATTTTGAAAATTTTGACGAAGACCGCGAGGAAGTGATTCGTCGCGCTTTTGATAATGGGGTGAAAAAAATAATGAACATCGGGGTTGATTTGAAAACGAGCAAAAGATCCATTGATATCGCAGAGGGCCATGAAAACATTTTTGCGGCCGTTGGCTTTCATCCTCACGACGCAGGAGAAAAATTATCGTTGCCAGCAGACGAAGACATCGAAGAATTGAAAAAAATGGCATCGCATGAAAAAGTCAGAGCAATTGGAGAGATAGGTCTTGATTATTTTTACTATAAAGATCCGGAGAAAATCAAGCAGCAGAAAATATTATTAGAAAAACAATTGAAAGTGGCTAGCGCGCTGGGGTTGCCTGTTGTGATCCATTGCCGCGAAGCATGGGAAGATCTGTTTACCGTTGTTTCAAAATACAATGAGATAGGTTTTGTGCTTCATTGCTACAGCGGGGAGAAAAAAGACACGGAGAAATTTTTGAAATTGCCGAATGTGCATTTTTCTTTTTCCGGAAACATCACTTATCCCAAGCCTGTTTCGCGGTCCGAGAAACTAATCGAAGCAGTTCAAATGATTCCCCTTGACAGGATCATGCTCGACTCAGATAGCCCTTTTCTTTCTCCGCAAGCGATGAGGGGAAAAA
Organism: Parcubacteria group bacterium; assembly: GCA_041662765.1. GTDB lineage: Bacteria > Patescibacteriota > Minisyncoccia > Moranbacterales > UBA11712 > JAPLXD01. Next base: position 1,868 of record JBAZRT010000016.1, on the reverse strand, counting down.
GAAACGAGCCGATGTTTGTTCGGTACATCGCCGAAAAAATAGCCGAAATAAAGGAAATATCGGTTGAGGACGCTGAAAAAAAGACGGACGAAAATGCGGAGAGATTCTTCGGGGTCGGGTAATTGGGTAAATTTTTGAAAGTAGGGAAATGAATACGATCGAAGCGGTAAAATTAGTGAAATAAGATAAATTCATGATATACTAGAAGAAGAAAAGTTATCACAAAATCAAAATGAATTCATCAGGCGCGCCGCTTATCAAAATAGAAAAACTAAGCATTGTCTTCAACGAGGGAAAGCCGAATGAGGCCAGAATCCTGGACAATATCGATCTTGAAATATACCCTCACGAATATCTCATACTCTTTGGTCCGTCGGGTTGCGGGAAATCGACTCTGCTCAATGTTCTCTCGGGACTTTTGAAGCCGACGAGCGGGAAAGTTGAGATCGAAGGCAAGGAAATCACGTCCTTCACTGAAAAAGAAAAGCTTGAATTTCATCGCCGCCGGATCGGAATGATCTTCCAGTCTTTTTTTCTTGTTCCCACGCTTTCGATCATCGACAATGTCTGTTTGCCGAGGTCTTTTGTCGGTGATGATTCTCCGGCGAAGCGCGAAGACGGGATGAATTTTCTCAAACGTTTCGGAATTGAAGCGCAAGCGGAAAAATTTCCAAATGATCTTTCCGGCGGGCAAAGGCAAAGAGTGGCAATTGCCCGTTCGCTCATGAACAGCCCGTCAATCATCGTCGCCGACGAACCGGTGGGAAACCTTGATTCCAAAGCGACCTTTAATGTCCTTTCGATCCTCAAAGAGCTCAACGAGGTCGACAAAAAACTTGTTGTTCTTGTCACGCATGATCCGAGCCATCTTTCATACGGCGATCGCGTTCTTCATATGCAGGACGGGAAAATCACGAAGATTGTCGAAGTGATCGAGAAAAAAGAACTTTCCGAGAAAGGGGAGCAGGAATATCTGGAGGAACAGGAAAAGATCGGCAAGGAATGGGATTCTTTCAAGGAAGGAACATTGGGCAAGGCTTGGGAACTGCACAAAAAGGGACAGCTCGACAAAGACTGGGAACTGGTCAAAAAAGAGGAACTGGGGAAAGCGTGGAGCACTTTCAAGGAAGGCAAGGCGGGCAAAGATTGGGAGCTGGGGAAAGAATACGAGCTGGTCAAAAAAGAAGATCTTGCCGAGCGCCGCAAAGAGCATATTTCCCCGGAGCTTCTGGCCCTCACGCGGTCTTTCAAAAATTTCTCTCCCGATCAGGTTGGAACGCTTCTCATTCCTTTCAAGGCTCAGCAAATATTTTCCCACATTTTTTTCCATATTCCCGAAACACAGCTAGACCTCGCAAAAAAATTATTCCAGGATTTCATTTCCGGCGGGATAATGCTCGAGGATCTTGAAAAAAGGCTTGTGGAAGAGGAAACAAAAGGCGGAGCCGGATGGGAGCACAACAATGCCAAGCGATTGGTGAAGGGGATCACGCAGATATTTGACCAAGTGAAAAAGATTGATTTTGGCAACGCCGAAAAGTCAGCCAGCGACATTGCCGATTATTTCCTTGAAAATTTTCGTCTCAAGCTCGGAGAGATGGAAAAGATAAAATTTCTCGAATACGTCAAAATGAGGATCCAAAATGAGCTTGCGATGGATGAGTTTCTCGATCTCGTCGACCGGCCGGTGGTGAAGGGCGGAGTCGGGCTCGACCGCCGGATGGCGATCAAAATCGCAAGGGAACTGGAGATCATAATGCTGGCACGTTATTCAATGTAATATGACTACTAAGGATTTGCTAAAACTTTCCACCCGAATTTTCATCGCGCGGAAGGGCCGGACATTGCTCACGGTTTTGGGTATGGGG
>JBAZRT010000015.1:0-15273 GCA_041662765.1 Parcubacteria group bacterium | reverse complement strand
GCCGGAATTTCTCTGGTTGTGGGCGGAATCGGCATCATGAATATGATGCTCACAACCGTCACGGAACGGACGAAAGAAATCGGCCTTCGAAAAGCGGTGGGCATCCGCAAAATATATATCAATCTGCAATTTTTGGCGGAAGCGACCGCGCTGACATTTTTCGGAGGCTTCATTGGAATTATTTTGGGCTGGATATCGTCACTGGTGCTGTCGGGCTTTTTGAGTATCACGCCGGAAATTTCGGTTTCATCGATTTTTCTTGCCTTCGGCGTTTCGGCGGGAATCGGAATTGTTTTCGGATTCTACCCTGCTCGCAAAGCCGCAGCTATGAACCCAATAGACGCATTGCGTTATGAGTAGCATAAAATTATAATTAAACTAAAGGAAAAAATATGCAAAAAAAGAAATTGTTTTCGACAATTGCGGTTGTGATTATCGTAGGAGCTGGAGCCTTTTTCGGCGGAACAGTCTATGAAAAAGATAAATTATCTTCACAAGGATTGTTGCGCAGCGGCAATATGCAACAAGGCGCTGACGGACAGCGAAGACCGGGCGGAGCCGGAGGATTCGCGGGCGCAAAGGGTGGGGCGCCAAAGGAAAACGGCGGGTTTGTCACGGGGGAAATAATTTCCAAAGACGAAAAAGGAATCACAGTGAAGACTCCCGACGGCGGATCGAAAATTATTTTCTTTGCAGGCTCGACGGCTATCGGGAAAACGGCAGTCGGTTCGGCATCTGATCTGGCAGACGGTCAGCAAGTGATGGCCAGCGGAAAAAACAACTCGGATGGAACTCTCTCGGCCGATAATATCCAAATTAGATAAAGTGGAAACTAAAAGAAATAAAAAATTATCCGAGTCGTAATAATATATGCTTGCCCGGTATGCTTTGCATAACGAAGCGAGCGGGGGCTATAATGGATTCATAATTCGTAAAAGTTAAACATATGCAAGGCTACGTTGCAAACATAGAAAAAGAAACCCTGGAGAACGAGAATTTTCGCAAAGTTCTCTATACGGCCAAATTCAGCCAGTTGGTGGTGATGGCGCTCAAACCCTTGGAAGAAATCGGAGAAGAGACACACACGCTTGATCAGTTCATTCGGATTGAGAAGGGGACGGGCAAAGCGATTCTCGACGGCGTCGAATCTGATATCGCGGACGATTTCGCGATTGTCGTTCCGGCCGGAACAAAGCACAATTTTGTGAACACCTCGGAAACCGAGCCGATGAAGCTCTATACCATCTATTCTCCCCCCGAACACCGCGACGGAACGGTGCATGCGACGAAAGCCGACGCGCAGGCCGACACCACGGATGAATTTGAGGGAAAGACAACGGAATAAAAAAAGTAGAGCCGAGGCATTGCCTCGGCTCTACGATACATGGCTTATACAAAGCAAAATAACACGAATGTTTCACAGAACCGGCCGGTCATTTGACAGGTCGGTTTTTGTGTGCTAGAATAACACGTTGCACTTTAAAATAGCTTATTTCTCGATCCCGCAGCAATTCCAGTAATCAGATCTGATAAAGTAATGAATAATCGCAGACAAATTGCCGGAATTGCCGCGGGTTGAGAAAGATTACAATCACAAAGAAAAGGAGAATGGCGTGGCGATAAAAAATACAACTCCCGAGCAGCGGGCGAAACTGGCCATAGCCGGATTTGTAAGGGTCGATGGCCTGAAAACGGATCACGCGTACGGAGGACTGGGTGAAGGCAGCATCATTAAGCCAGAGGCTGATGCCCTCGGCCGTCATGATTCCAACAACGGTCTGTCGGTCATTGTCACCGAAGGCGCAGAGGTATGGCTCTCCGTGGGCAATTCGGGGACGCCGCCTGGATGGGAGCGGCTGGGAATGGACAACCGGGCCGAACTTTATCGCGAACTTTGCCCTCGCGGTAATGGTACTTTTGTGCCCTGCTCCAATGGAGAAGGGCTGAATTGGCGGGAGATCATTTACCGCCTGGCCAATCCCGACTGGATGCCGGGGCAATAATCTCAAACATTTCCAAAAATAACAGCCCCGAAAAAATCGTGGCGGAAAAAAGGAGAAAACAAGTTTTCGGCGGGAGCTTCGACATAGTCGGCTCCCTCCTCATCCGAGTTCGCCAGCGCGCACGTCGCTGTCTGGCGAATTCAGATGAGGAACAAAATATTGCACATGAAAAATCGGGGGAGAGATGAGAAAGATCGCTGCTGTGTCGGTATTGACGGTGTTGATGTGGGGAATGGCAGTCGCGGCATGGGCAATCGAGCGCTCGGCTCTGGTCTCTGAGCAAGAGTTGGCGATGATAGAGTCAGTTGCTCAAAAGGCCTATCCTCGTGGTGTCCGGATCGATATGGTTGTTGGCGACGACCTGCTTGGTCGATTTGCGGTCATAGATTTTATCGCCAAGAACGAAAAACAGAACCTTCAGTTTGAGGTAAATCCGCTTAAGCCCAATGTAAAAATGAGCGGGGCGGGCAGTGCGGAAATTGGCGAAAGGGTTGGGATCAAGATTGCCGAAGGCATCGAAAAGATTCTCAACCGTTCGGCGCAAGAAGCGCTAAAGCGCTGAAAAAAACCGGAAAAAGAAAAAGAGAAAGCTTGCCAAGCAAGACAAGGGGGTTGGATCGATATCCAGCCCCTGTTTTTTTATTCTAAATGGACATCTTTGTCCATTTTTTCCAAAGTTTTTTTGAGGGCAGGAAATTTTTCAAGTTTTGGGTCGAGGGCGAAGACAGATTGGGCTTCCAGGCGGGCCTGTTGGATCAATTTTATATCGCCGAGATATTGCATGGCGCTGTCGGCGATTCCGGATTGGCGGGTGCCGAGGAATTGGCCCGGTCCGCGGATCTCAAGATCCTTTTCGGCGAGCTTGAATCCGTTTTCCGAATTGATCAAGGCTTGCAGTCTTCGTGAAGTATTTTCAGAGTTCGAATCGGTTAAAAGAAAACAATGGGATTGATGGTCGGACCGGCCGACGCGTCCGCGGAACTGGTGAAGTTGAGCCAATCCAAACCGCTCCGAACCTTCAATGACCATGATCGTTGCGTTCGGAACGTCCACGCCGACTTCAATGACAGAAGTGGAAACCAAAATATCAAGATCTTTGTTTTTGAACTTCGTCATCACTTCTTCTTTTTCTTTTGGCTTCATCCGGCCGTGCAAGAGCCCGATCTGGAGGTTCGGAAAAATATTTTCAGAAAGATTTTTGTGTTCTTCCGTTGCGGCTTTCCCCGTGATCTTTTCCGATTCTTCAATAAGCGGGAAAATAAAAAATACTTGCCGGCCGGATTCAATTTCAGAGCGAATAAAATCATACATTTCTTTCCGTTTGGCCGGTGTGATGATCTTTGTAATAATTTTCTTTCTTCCCTTGGGCATTTCGTCCAGAAGGGATATATCAAGATTGCCGAAAAAGGCGAGCGCCAATGTGCGGGGAATAGGCGTTGCGGTCATCGAAAGGAGGTGGGGAATAGAGTTTTTGAGGCCGTCTTTCAAATTGGAAGTTTGTTTTTGCAAGTATGCCCTTTGGTTCACGCCGAAACGATGTTGTTCGTCGATGATCACAAGGGCCAAGTTTTTGAATTCAACCGATTCTTGAATGAGAGCGTGCGTGCCGATCAAGATCTTTATGTCTCCGCGCTTGATCTTTCCGAGAAAATTTTTCTTTGTATTTTTTTTCCAAAAAGTCCGGCTCTCGCTGTTCGTCAAAAGTCCGATTTTCCGGGAAAAATCTTTCAAAACTTTTCCGAAAGTTTCAAAGTGCTGGCGGGCAAGCACTTCGGTTGGAGCCAAAATTGGCGTTTGATATCCGGCCATCATTGTTTCGAGTGCGGCAATAGCAGCGACAACTGTTTTTCCCGATCCGACATCGCCCTCAAGAAGCCGGTTCATCGGGTATTTTTTTTCAAGATCTTTCAGAATCTGAAAGGACGATTTTCTTTGCGCGTCGGTTAATTTGAAGGGGAGGGTTGCGACGAATTTTTTGACCAATTTTTCATCAAATTCAACCGGAACGGCCTTTGATTCCTCCCAGTCTTTTCGGGCGCGAACAGCAGCGAGTTGAATAAGAAACATCTCTTCAAAGGCTATTCTTTTTTGCGCTAACCCTATATTTTCAAGGTTTTTTGGAAAGTGAAGTTCGCGGATAGATTCCTGGATGCCAAATAGCTTCTGCCTCTTGAGAATGGCTTCGGGGACGACTTCGGGAATTTCGGCCAAATAATTTTTGAGCAATTGGCTCATTTTCCAGCGCAGCCATTTGGAAGTGATGCCGCGCGTTTCCGCATAGACGGGGACAAGCCGGCCGGTGTTGGTCGGCGCACGCTTCGCGTTTTCATAGGCGGGATTTGAAAGAAACAGTCCTTTTTTGTCCCAGCTCACTTTTCCGCTGAGCCTCAGCAGGGAATCTTTTTTTACGTTGTTCAAAAGAAAGGGCTGGTTGAACCAAGCGACTCTGATCGGTCCGGATTTGTCTTCCAAGATGGCTTCCGTGATCTCCATTCTTTTTTTCCAGGTGCGGATGTTCTGAATGTTGATTATCTTTCCTTCAATTGTCGCGGTTTCATCCACCTTTAAATCGCTGATTTTCGACGTATGTGAAAAATCATCATAGCGGACTGGAAGGAAATACAAAAAATCCCGGACAGTCTCGAGACCGAGCTTTTCCATTTTTTTGAGATAGTTTTTTTCAATGAAAGAAATTTGAGAAAGGGGGTATTGAAGTTGTTCCCTAGTGTCCCCAAAAGGAGTCGAACCTTTATTTCAGGCTTCGGAGGCCTGCGCTCTATCCATTGAGCTATGGAGACAGATTAAGTTTATTTTGCGATGGACTTTCATTTTCCCGCCGGGGCGGGACGCTCTATCCATTGAGCTATGGAGACAGATTAAGTTTATTTTGCGACGGACTTTTATTTTCCCGCCGGGGCGGGACGCTCTATCCATTGAGCTATGGAGACGGGTTGCGAAGTATTAAGATGTTTTGTGTGTCCCCGCGAGGAATCGAACCTCGATTTTAGGCTCCGCAAGCCTATGTTCTATCCGTTGAACTACGGAGACATATTGTGATGTTAACTTACAAGCCGATCATGAGAGAAAATCGATCGACAATGGTCATTTCTTGTCTTATCTCGGGCAAATAGTTGAGCAAAAACTCGCGAATCAGTATTGGATTGGCGTCGCCGACAGGAATATGGACATGGGGAAGAAAAGTTTTTTTGCTATGGAGGCTCAATACCCTGAAGCTAGCCTCCACTTCATAGAATATCCAGAAGCTCTTGAGATCATCATACTCATACATGATTTTGTCAACGATCACTCCATCTGGATTGATTTCCATATGGATGAGGCGCGGTTCGCGCTCCGCATAAACATATCCGAGCATTCCGATCATAACGAAGGTGATGGCCATCAAAATGGAATTGGTAACAATGGCATAGACAATGACTGCGAGCAAAAGAGTCCCCATTATCCAATACCATTTTGGATGTTTTTCGATATATTCGTATTCGGATGCTTCCCAGGAAAAAACAGGGTCCTCATCTTGCGAAAAATTTGCCGGAATATTGGGTTCGGTGCTTTTTGCTATTTCCCTTTTCGATCTCATGCGGTCCATAAGTTTGTTTATTCTTGGCGGAGAGGGAGGGATTTGAACCCCCGGTACCGTTTCCGGTACTCCAGTTTTCAAGACTGGTCCGTTCAGCCGCTCCGGCACCTCTCCAATGTTATTCGACGCTAAATTAAAACTTGGCGGAGAGGCAGGGATTCGAACCCTGGGACCCCTTGCGGAGTCAACATCTTAGCAGGATGCTCCTTTAAGCCATGCTCAGGCACCTCTCCTCGACTTTTTGATTATAGCCCAGTTAGATATCTTTTCAAGTGTTTTGGGTTGCTTGAGCCGATTAGGTCAAAATATTTTTTTATGTCAGCCACCGCTTCAATCCTTATGTCATATTGGTCTTTTGCGATTCTATTTTTTATTTTGAGCTCTGTCAGTATGCCGTTGACGGATTTGAGAAGGGGAAATGATCGGCTGGTAAAACCCAATTTTTTGTAAACATAGAATCGATTCTTTGATTTGTATCTATGTATTATTGTAGTACCGTCTGTATCCACTAGGCCGCGCAAACAGGCTATCTTATATTTTCTTTTGCGCATAATCCATTTCGGGATATCTATTCTCTGTTTAACTTTATTTCCAGTTTTCAATCCCAGCCTTTGCGTCAGATACTCTACCAGCTCGGTGCGAGAAATCACAATCGTATCTGCTTTGCTTTTGAGATGCGAATACAATCCAGGGGAAATTCCAAACAACTCCTTAATCATTTTTTTCACAAATTTGATATACTCTTTGTCAGTTTCGCGGTTAAGAGTGATTGAAACTTGCCGCTGGCTTATTCCGCCGTCTCCCAGCAATATGCCGACAAATTCTGCAAGTTTAGCAGAGAAAAGCGGTTTTTTAATGGGAAATCTATCAAGGATAGGTTGTTTTTTGAATTTCCCCTCTTTTTCCCACCATTCTTGCCATCTTTTCATTCTGATTTTCGGATCGCCTCCTATAGTTTTGTATTTCTCTAAGACAGCGAGTCCGCCTTTGCTGGCGCCTTTCTTCGTATACCAATAAGGCAAAAGCAGTTGGACATTTTTTGGAAGAGCTAGGTCTGCTTTTTTACAAATAATTTTAACGGTGCTTAGAGGAAGAGTAATTTTCTCCCGTTTCCAGTCTGAAAGATTTCTTTCGCTTATTTTCAAAATTTTGGCAAATTCACCCCAATCCATGCTGAGTTTATTTTTTGCCGCAAAAAGAAAGTCCCTTTGCTTATTTTTGGGAAATTTTACTCTTTTAGATTTATGCCTTTCAGCCATACCTCTATAATAGCTGGTTCTGTATTCCCAGTCAAACTATTTTTTCACGCTTTGCCGCGCCACGACCGCCGCGAAGACTTTTTTCGCGCCAGCGGATTTCAGAACTTTGGCACATTCTTCAAGTGTCGCGCCGGTCGTCGCAATGTCGTCGACAAGCAGTATGCTTTTGTTTTTTATCAAAGATGGATCAGTATCCGGTCGGAAAGTGAAGATATCCTTTACGTTTTGAAGTCTTTCCTGATAATTTTTGATTTTCATCTGCGGTTGATTGAAGCGTGCGCGTGAGAGAATATCCAAGACCTCTATTTTCAGAAGAGGCGTCAGCTCCTCGGCAATATGCTCAGCGAGGAGCAAGCTTTGATTGAAACCTCGCCAGCGCAGGCGCCTTGGATGAAGGGGGACTGGAATGATGCAGTCCGGAACGGAAAAGTCGGATCGAACAAGCGCCTTGACGAGCAACATTGCCAAGGGCTCGGCAATACTGCTCGCGAAGCGGTATTTCAAATTGTGAACGAGATGCTTTATCGATGGATTTTCATAAGAAACCGCGGCAAGAAGCGAATCAAGACTTGATTTTTGAGAGGCGCGGCAAGCAGAGCACAGGCGTCCTTTTTCGGTTATAATATCTTCACAGACCGGACATACTTGAAAATCAAGCAGTTTTGTCTGGCTTGAACATTCTTCGCAAAGCCAAGAGCCTTCTTTTCCGCAAGACAGGCAAAGAACGGGAAACAACGCGTCAAGAACTATGTTTTTTAGTTTATGATAAGTGGTAATGGCTGGTTGTGGATAAGATGTTCCAAGAAATATCCTTTTGTGGTACAATTATTGTATCGTGAGAAAGCGTTTTTCGGCAAATCTCAGAAAGCGGCTGTTTGCCTTTGGGCGAAAAATGTGTTAGAATCATTGCAGAGCAAAAACTTTTTGGCGCAAAAACAAAAACAATCCTATGCGGAAGAAATACGGCAAAAGAAAAACAATAACCGTGAGAAGAGATAGGTCCGGCGGACAATATTTTTTGGCCGGATTTTTTTTAATGTCGATCTAAATGTTTGGTATTTTCACGAAGAAAAACAGATGCCTTGGTGTTGATCTTGGAACTACGGGCATAAAAATAGTTGAATTGAAAAAAGAGAATAATCTGCCTGTTTTTGTGAACTATGCTGTTTCCTATGATTCTGGATCGCTTCTTCAGTCCAGCGGCCTCGAACTTTTGGGTGTTCAAGCAAAAGGCGTGCTGGAGGCTGTTTTGAAACAGGGAAATTTTGAAACCAAATGTGCCGTTATGGGGATACCAGGTTTTCTCTCCCTCATATTTTTTGTTGAACTTCCGGAAATGCCTGAAGTTGAAATCGAGCAGGCCATAAGATTTGAGGCAGCAAAGTTCATTCCCACTCATCTTGATGAAGTGAGTCTGGGATGGGAGATAATCGGCAGTTTTCAGGAAAAGGCTTTTGAAGGAGGGCAAGTTCCCAAGCAAAGCCGAAAAAATCAAATTATGGTTGTGTCGGTTCCCAAAAGCACGACGGACAAATATGGAGCAATTGCCAGATCGGTCAAATTGAAGGTGAAAGCAATGGAGGTGGAAAATTTTGCTGCTGTCCGGACGCTTATTGGAAATGACAAGGGAACCTTTATGATCGTGAACTTGGGAGCAAAAGCAACTGATTTCACGGTGGTCAGCGACGGAGTGGTCAGAGTTACCAGAAATATTGATGTTGGCGGAGTGGAAATATCGAGATCCCTTGCCAGCGGTCTCGGGATCGATCTCGAACGGGCGGATAAGCTGAAAAAATCAGATCGCGTCAATCTGCTTGATCCGCGAGGAGAGACAAGTCGTCTTATTGCACCTGCAATTGGCATGATTACCGATGAAATGAAACGGCTTCGGGAAATTTATCACAAAAAAAGTCCTCTCAAAAAAATAGAAAAAGTCATATTCACGGGCGGAACCTCAAAGATGAGCACATTGATTGAATTTTTTTCAAAAGAGATAGGAGTGGAATGCCAAAGGGGGAATCCTTTGGCAAGAATTGGAGTATCCAAAAAAAATTTGCCGCTCTTGGAGGAAGTTGCTCCGGAGTTGACGGTTGCTCTGGGTTTGGCTATGCGCGGTCTTGAAAGCGACAAGTGATTGATGAAAAAAATAAAATTTATCATAAATAATATTATAAACATAAAAAAATGGTAACCAATATAAATTTGTCCTCTCCGGAGGTCGCTGAAAAAAGAACCTTAACGGGAAAATCGGCGTTGATTCTTTCGATTGTTTTGTTTGCGATTGTTGCGGCGGCCTATGCAGCAATTATTTTTTTGAAAAGCAGATATGAGAGCCAGGAGAAAAAGGTCAGCGCGGCTATAGCCGAAAAACAAGGAGAAATGAAGGGATCATCTTTCTCCGATGCGCTTGATTTTCAGGAAAGATTGAATCTTTTGGATAAGGTTGTTGACGATCATCCTTACTGGGATGACCTGTTTGTAAAAATGGGCAGTTATATGATTCCTGAGGTTCGCCTCGACAAATTTTCTGGAACAAAAGATGGAGCGGGGGGCGGTCTTGTCGAAATAACCGGGACAGCAGCGAATATGGATGCTCTCTCTCGCGAACTGATTCTGCTCAAAGACTTGCCGGGAGTTGATTCGTTTGAATTCAAACAGGCCGGGGAAAAAATTGTGCAGGGGACGGATCAACAAAGCGGAATCCTGTTCAGCGTTGATTTGAAGATGAATCAGTCGGCGTTTCAAAAATAATCAATAATTTCATATATAAAATCCCACGATAATTTCACAACAGCGATTTTGTTGAAATTTGATTTGGGGACAAAAAAACAATGATTAATCAGTCAATAAAGCTAAAGATCCTCATTTTACCGGCTTCTCTTGCGTTGGTGGTTATCGTTATTGTCTTTTTCATCAAGCCGTCTTTTTTTGATATGAATGAAAAGAAAAAAATACTTTCCGAAAAACAATCCCAACTGGATAGTCTGAACGGACAAGGTCAAAAGATAAAAGAATTGAAATCGGATTGGGAATCTTTGGGGGACGAAAAAACACTTGTTCAAATAGCGCTTCCGGAATCGGAGAATATGGATATCTATATTTCCGAGCTTACCAGCAAGGCGAGTCGCAGCGGGATTTTGTTGTCAGATGTGCAAAAGGAGGCAGTGTTGGCCGGATCAGAAAATGCGGAAAACTTGCCGTATGTTTGCAGCGGAAGCTCAGAGGCGTTCCCCGGTTCAACCCAGGGCGGCATTCCTGCCGAAACTGCTGCGGGAGCCCCGGCTCCAGCCAATGATTTGAGCAATTCGACAAGTCCGTCCAACAATTGCCTCAAGATGGTCAAGATTTCGATAATGGCCAAGGGAACATGGGAACAGTTTTTGGACTTTTTCAAATATCTTGAAGACATGAACCGCATCTCCAATGTCGACAAAGTCGTCGTAGCCGTTGAAAGTCAAAGTCAGGAGCAACAATCTTCCAATCTTTTGTCCATCAATATATCGATGAATGCCTTTTTCAAGAAAGGAAGACAGGCTGGCGACATAATGTTTGCTGCGGGTCCGGCCACTCCGGTGGAGCTCAATCAAAAAGCAATTGAAAAATTGAAAGAAGTTATATACGCTCCTTATGCTGCTCCTCTTGTATCTCCGAATGGTGAAAGAAATATTTTTAAGTAGATCCTTGATTATTGCGGTAGGTGAGAGGCGTCAATTTCAGGTTATAAAATGATAAAATGGAAAATGAGCAAAAGGAAGAAGAAAAAAAGATAGATTGGGAACATCTCAAAATACCTCCCGATGTCATAAAGATAGTTCCTTATGAGGCCGCAAAAAAATACCGCTTCATTCCTTTTGAAAAAGAGGGTTTGGTTTTGAGAGTAGCGGTGGCAGATATGGACAGCATGGAAGTTCAGAACGCTCTTCAATTTTTGGCGGAAAAAAACCGGCTCAGCATAGAGATGATTCCGGTTTCAGAAGAAGATTTTGAATCGGCTTTGGTAGCCTATACCAGCCCCTCCTTTACCATTCAGCAGGCGCTGGAAACCATAGGAGACGAAGAAAGAGTTCCTGATGAGGAAAAGAAAGAAGCGACTGAAGATGATATCACGATTGAAGAGGCGCCTGTTGCCAAGATTGTGGAAGTGATCCTTCGGAATGCGATTGAAGGCTCGGCCAGCGACATCCATATCGAGCCGCTGGAAGACAGCATAAGAGTTCGCTATCGATTGGACGGGATTCTTCACAATTCTCTCGTGCTTCCCAAAAAAATCGGCCCGGCGATCGTGTCGCGAATCAAAATTCTTTCTAATTTGAAAATAGACGAAAGAAGAAAACCGCAAGACGGCCGCTTCAGGATCACCGAAAGCAAGAAGCAAATCGATCTTCGCGTTTCCACTTTGCCGGTATCGATGGGGGAAAAAGTAGTGATGCGGGTTCTTGATAAGGAGAAGGGCCTTTTGGACCTTGATCAGCTCGGCGTAGTGGGAAAAAACTATGATATAATAAAGAAAAGTATTTTTGAGCCGTACGGAATGATTTTGATCACCGGCCCGACCGGATCAGGAAAGTCCACGACGCTTTATTCGATTCTTGGTATTCTCAACAAAGAAGGCGTAAACATAATCACGCTCGAAGACCCGGTTGAATATGCTATTGAAGGCATCAATCAGAGCCAAGTCAAGCCGGAGATCGGATATACGTTTGCTTCGGGATTGCGCTCGATTTTGCGTCAGGATCCGGATATTGTGATGGTCGGGGAAATTCGGGACACTGAAACGGCGGAACTTTCGGTCCATGCGGCACTCACCGGGCACGTTGTTCTTGCCACTCTTCACACGAATGATTCTTTGGGGGCTATCCCGCGTCTCATTGATATGAAAGTCGAACCATTTTTGGTTGCCTCGTCGCTTCGGGCAGTAGTGGCGCAAAGATTGGTGAGAAAAATTTGTTCGGATTGCCGCGAAGAAGTGAAATTGAATGAGCTGGCGAAAAAGGAGATTGAAAATATTTTGAGCCAGATCCCGGAAGCGGAAAAAAAGGCGCATGGTTTCACTGGTGAAATAAAAATTTGGAAGGGTAAGGGATGTCCAAGCTGCGGGGGGTTGGGGATGAAAGGAAGAATTGGTATTTTCGAAGTGTTTTATATGGATGAAGCGGTGAACGAGCTTCTGAATGGAAAAGTGGAAGAAGAAAAATTGCGTCAAATTGCCGTGAAGCAAGGGATGATCACAATGAAGCAAGACGGGGTGCTCAAAGTGCTCAAGGGGCTTACCACCCTCGAAGAAGTGGAGAGAGTGACAGAAGAAGGATTTTTGGAAATTGACTAAGCTAAAATTGATAAAAAATAATCGAATATCATGGACAAGAAAAAAATTTTAATTGTCGAAGATGATAATTTCGTAGCAGAAGTATATCTTGCCAAGCTTTCCGAAATGGGATATGAAACTGCTCTGGCTCAAAACGGGGAAGAGGGATTGGTCGAACTCAAAAAAGGAAAAGTCGACCTGATCTTGCTGGACATTTTGATGCCGATCATGAGCGGGATTGAGATGCTTGAGGAAGTGAAAAAGCATGAAGAATGGAAAGATATCCCCGTGATTCTTCTTACGAATATCGGAGAGAAGGAAAGTATTCAGAAAGTGAGGGAAATGGGAGTGAAAAATTATCTCATCAAATCCCACTTTACGCCGGCCGAAGTGATTGAAAAAGTCGAGTCGGTTTTTTCGGAAAATAATAATTTATAAAAAGATGAACAAAACGCAAGTCGAACTGAAAATCAACAGCTATCTCCAAATGGTGGCCCAACAGGGCGGATCAGATCTTCACTTGAGTTTGGGGCGTCCGCCGATCATTCGAATCGACGGAAAACTGTATCCAATAAGCGGTGAAAAGAAACTTGCAGCCCAGGAAATTGAAGATGCTGCAGAAGTAGTGCTGAATGAGGAACAAAAAGCGCGCCTTCAAAGGGACAAACAAATTGATTTTTCGCTGGATCTTGGCGGAAAAGTTCGTTTTCGATGCAACATATATTTTCAAAAAGGAAGTCTTAGCGCTGCTTTTCGAATGATTCCAAACAAGATAAAGACGCTTGAAGAGCTAAACCTGCCAAACGAACTCTATGAATTCACAAAGCCTTCACAGGGTTTTGTGCTGGTGACGGGTCCTTGCGGCCATGGAAAATCAACGACGCTCGCGGCGCTTATCGACTACATCAATCGCAGCCGCCAGGATCATATCATTACGATAGAGGACCCGATCGAATATCTTTTTGATCCCGATATGTGCATTATTGACCAGAGGGAAATTCTGCAAGATGCCCCGAATTTTCCCTCGGCTCTCCGAGCGATATTTCGGGAAGATGCCGACGTGGTGATGGTGGGTGAGATGCGCGATGTTGAAACGATAGGCACGGCGATGACGGCGGCGGAGACAGGACATCTCATTTTTGCCACTCTCCATACAAACGATGCGGCTCAAACGGTTGATCGCATCGTGGATGTTTTTCCGGCGCATCAACAAAATCAAATTCGGATGCAGCTGGCGCAATCCCTCCTGGGGATCGTTTCTCAGAGATTGGTCAACCGGCTGGATGGTGGACGAGTGCCGGCGGTGGAAATTTTGATCAACAACAATGCAGTCGCGAATTTGATTCGAGAAGGGAAATCGCATCAAATCAATTTGGTTATTGAAACATCAAGAGATCAAGGAATGATATCCATCAATCATTCTTTGGCGGATTTGGTAAAAGAAGGTATAATAGCCTTGGAAGAAGCGGAATCATATTCTCCTGACAAGGAGGAGCTTAAGATATTATTGAGATAATCATGAAATACAAATACAAGGCTCGCAATCAGGCTGGAGCAGTTCAGGAGGGCGTGGTGGAAGCGTCATCTGTTTCCAACGCCTCGGCGCTTCTCCAAAGGCACAATTTGATTGTCGTCGTTCTTGAGCCAATAAAAGAGTCCGGTGTTGTCATGAGTTTTTTTCGTTTGTGGGAAGGCGTAAGCGGAAAAGAGTTCGTTATTTTTTCGCGGCAGCTGGCAGTGACGGTGGAGGCCAAAGTGCCAATTTTGGCGGCCCTAAAGGGCATAATAGAACAAACTGAAAATCCGTATTTTGCGAGAGTTCTTTCGACGGTTCTCGCTGATGTGGATGAAGGGCAGTCTCTTTCAGACAGCCTCAGAAAGCACCCGGAGGTTTTTTCGGATATATACGTCAATATGATCCAGGCAGGAGAAGTCTCCGGAAATCTTCAGCAAGCTCTCGAAAGCCTTGCCGACAACATAGAAAAAAATTATGCACTTTCCCAGAAAATAAAGGGGGTCCTCTATTATCCGGCGTTCATTCTCTCCGCTTTTTTTCTTGTCGGATTTTTGATGATTACTTTCGTCATACCGAAACTCACTGAAATGCTCAAAGAGACCAACGCTGTGCTTCCAATTACCACCAGAATGCTTATTTCCACCGGTGATTTTATGCAGCACTATTGGTGGGCGGTGATTATTGCCATCACTGCGGCGATCGTGGGGGTTGTCTATTATATTCGCTCCGACGATGGAAAAAAAGAATTTGACGTGATCAAGCTTAAAATTCCTCTCGTCGGAAGAGTTTTGAAGTTTGTATATCTGTCTCGTTTTGCTGATAGCTTGAGCACTTTGGTCCGAAGCGGTATTCCGATCGTCAGCGCGCTTTTGATCACCAGCCGGGTGGTTGGGAACAGCGTCTTTGAAAATTATATTACCGAAGCGGCCGAGAAAGTGAAAACAGGCGGTTCGATGAGTGAGGTTTTTTCAAAAAAGAAAGATTTTCCGGCAATCATGACCCAGATGATCAAAGTGGGAGAGGATACGGGAAAACTCGACTCGACGCTTGATATTATGGCGAAATTCTTTTCCCGCGAGGCCGATCAGATCGTTTCCAATCTTTCTGCGATCATTGAACCGGTATTGATCGTGGTTTTGGGTGTTGGAGTGGGAACACTGGTTTTTTCGATCATCATTCCAATATACAATATAGCGCAAGGGATAAAGTAGAGTTTACGAATTAACAAGCTTATCTAGAGAGGTGAAAAAATGAAAACAAACAAAAAAGGATTTACTCTGGTTGAACTTCTCGTCGTGATCGCGATCATCGGAATTTTGGCGGCGGTAGTGTTGGTAAGCCTGTCGAGCCAAAGAATGAAGGCTCAAGAATCTTCAGCCTTGCAATCATTGAGGAGCACCACGCCATATGCGATGGAATGCGTATTGAAAGGCAAAACCCTTGCCGGAACTCCAGCGGCTGGAGCCAGAACCTCAACGGGGCCGATCTGCACTGGAGAAACCGTCCCGACCTACCCGGCGTTGCCGGGAACCTGTCTTTATGGCAAGGTTGGCGACACGATCACTCTTTCCGGCTGCGGAACGGGAAATGTATAC
>JBAZRT010000014.1:0-15348 GCA_041662765.1 Parcubacteria group bacterium | reverse complement strand
GGCAAATTTGATGGCTCTTTGGATTTTTGAAAGATTGGGCATGATTCCTGACCTTACTAACATTTTTTATTTCTAAAGTTAGACTTTTAGGAGGGATTAATGTTGGGAGGGGTTGCTGCGCATTTTAATACCCGCCGGTTTTCTTTTATTTCCCAACATTGAATGTTGGGTTGAATTAACTATTTCTTAAGAATTTTACTAAACAAACGATTTAATATTTTCTTATCCATAAATTCAATACATAATCTCATTTCTTCATAAAGTGGCCGCATGTTCATATTTTGATCATTCTTCATTTCTTCGAGCCACCCCTTTAATATTCTTTTTGAAACAGAATAATAACGAGGATAATTCCTCAGTTCATATACAACAGCGACTTGTCTGTATAGTTTTATTGCCTCGCCCGGTGAATCAGATTGATTTAATTCCTTAATCAGCTGATGATAATTGGTAAAGTTCCATTCTTTGACATAACGCCAATATTGCCAAAGTCCACCAATGATAACGATAATCACAGTGATGGCGCCTTGCGTAGTTTGAAAAAAATTTGCTACTTGCACAAATAATTCATTCATAATTTAATATCCCTAAAGTTCAACTTTAAGTAAAGATAACTATTCATTCTATTTTATCCGATTTAGCTAAATTGCACATCGCGCAAAGTAAACGAATGTTTTTTGTTGTTATACTTGCGCCGCCTTTCGAGAATGGTAAATCGTGGTCAAAATGCAAATTTTTCTGAGAACCGCAAATCACGCACCTTCCTACATCGCGCTTCCAAACTTCTTTTTTCACCCCACTTGGGATAAGTCTCGTGTGTTTCAGATCAATATGCTCATCTGAAACAACACTTTGTTCTTTTGATAATTTTAGAATAAAAACAAATACATTTCTTTTCCCGTCGTACTCGATTTTATAATCAATCAAATCAAAATATCCTTTTAGCGACCAGACACCTGGTATAATTTTCTCGTATGCTTTCACTAATTCTGGAGCAACTGAATTCTTTTTGTACTTATCCACCGATTCTGAAAATCTTCCATTTTGTGTAAGCGTGCCATTCTTCGTGAACTTTGGCTGGTCAGCTAGCTTAGGAATAAATTCGTGAGATATTTTCGGCTCATCATGTCCCTCATATTCAATTGTTTGCCCGTCTTCAATAATTTTGTCTCGATAAGGAGCATTTGAGCTCCTCGACATTAGTATCACGGAATAGTTTGGATTCAATCTGAAATTCATTCCTCTCTGCAAAGTCTGCACATTTTCCGCATCGCACATTTCCCGATATGAAAATATTTGATCTATCATTGTTTAAATTATTACTGTATTTTTTCCATACAACATTGGCAAGCTATTTTGCCTCATTCGGAATTTCGTTCCGTGATTATGTCCAGTCCTGGCGTCAAAATCAACCAAAATCTTTGCTTGCTCAATTGCTTTCAAAAATCCTTCAAAATTGAATTTTTGGAGCATCATAATTTTCGAGTATTTGTAATATTCCTTGTCCCTGATTTTTTTCACTTCAGCTTGAACATAAAAACAATTTAAAAGTTTTGTTCCAGCCTTATGCTCAAGATCATCAAATCCCCAATATGGTTGAGGATTTAATTCACTGGGTCCGATTTTTTTCTTAACTAAATTTTTCCATTTTAGGTGTTTTCTGGCGATTTTTCCGGAATCAAACGAAATTAAAATTTTTTTGTTTTTTCGATCTATTTGAACCATAAATCCTCGATCACTGGGTGCTGAACCATGAATAGTTTGCCGAAAGCTCATCTCCTTTTTGGAATATTTTGCCCCCGCTTCTTGATGTTTCCAACCATATTTCAAAAGAAGAATTTGGGGCACAAAACGAATTGCACGCGGCGATGGCTCAATATGGAACAAGGTTGTGAGAGAAGAGGAGTTAAGACGTTGTGTTTTCAATTCCCATTCAGCTGCATTGGGAATTGGTAAATTATTTTCTTTTATACCAAGTAAGTCTTCTAGTGTATTGCCAATACCGCCATGATTTCCCGCACGCGCATTTGGAATCCATCCCGTTCTTGAAATTTCTTTTAATTTTTTGATCAACTCTTTTTTTGTGTAAATAACTTGTTTTGCCATTCTTATATTATAAAAGTTTAGTTTGCGCCTTATGTCTTTTGATTCGTTCTTCGGCTGCTTTGCAATATTCCGATGAAATATCAATTCCAATGTAATCACGTTTGAAATTAATCGCGGAAATCGCTGTTGTGCCAGAGCCCATAAAAGGATCTAAAATAATTTTAGCATCACTTGATGCAACAATTCGATCAATTAAACTCACTGGAAAAGGAGCTGGATGACCATTTTTCATTTCCTGTGGAAATTCCCATACATCGCCATACGCATTTGCCTTTGGTGAAAGTTTGAATTTTGGTTTTGCGATTAGATAGATGACTTCGTAGGTTGGCAAAAAATAACCAGCATTAAAATTCAACCCGCCCGCACGCTTCCAAATAATAATCTGGCGAATAGGAAGACCTTTTGTTATGTCCTGACGATCTTGCAAGAGTCCAGCTTGAACTCTCCACTTGTGATTATAAAAAATCGCACCATTTTCCGGAATTATTCTCATCATTTCATTTAGGCAGTCCCTTTGCCATCTCACATACTTATCATGTGGCATGCAGTCATCATAATTGGAATAGCCGTTTTGCAAAGCGGCATTAGCCCATTTGCCACCGCGACCATCCTTCATTCCATTGCCAGTTGAATTTTTAAGATTATATGGCGGCGAAGTAATCACTAAATCAATGCTTTCTGACGGCATTTTTTGTAGAACATCAAGGCAATCGCCAACTATTATTTTGTTTATATAATCTTTTAGAGATTTTCTTTTTTCTGACATTTGTTTGCTTTATTTGAATTATAGCAATATATTATCACTATATCACTGTTATTATATCAACTGCAATCTTTTCCTTGTGGATAATTTTTTTTCTTACTTCTCCAATCGCTGGTTTTGAGTCCGCGGACGAGTTCGATCGGCATGGGTTTTTTACAAGCTATCTGGTCAGATCTTTGAGGAGCGCGAGCAGCAACTTGAGTCTCCCAATTTTTTCTGCGATTGGCTTTCGCGACGCAGTGACATCAGCGAGAATGGCACCGAGCGTTCTTTCGGCGAGGCTCGCTTTCATGAGCCGTTCGAGATTTTTCATTTTGAGCTTTCGCGCGATGGGAATGACATCTTTCAGCCAGGAATCAACGCCGACGCGCCAAGTTCGAAAATCAGTTTTCCAGTCAGCTCCCAGCAGCCAGTCAGACCAGATCATGAATCCGAGCTCGTATCCTTCGGGATAGAAATAGGTGTGAGCAAAGTCGGTGATATAATATACGTTTCGCTTGGGCGAGAAAAATATTTCTTTTGGCTTGAAATGTCCGTGCGACCAAAGCATTTTCCGTCCCTTGAATTCCTTCTTGATGAGTGCTTGCGCTTTGAAATAGAGAGGAAAAAATACTTTGGCGTCGAGCACCGTCTTTTTCCCCTTGAGCTCGAGTTCAATTTCTTTTTCATTGGCCATTTCGAACCAGCGATGGATCCTGGTGATGTGAAATTCTTCTGCCGGCAATTTTTCTGCCAGAAGAAGCGGGCGAAAAGATTTCTTGGGAAAGTATTTTTTGTATTCAAGAAAAACTTCAAGAAATTCTTTTCTTCCCGAGAGGCTCAAAGGATTTGGCGCGTTGAGCTCTGACAAAAAATATCCGTCTGCCGGAAGCTTTTCCATCACATACCAGCCGCGCGTCGGAGTGAGCTCTTTTGATCTGTATATTTTCGGCCCGATGAGTTTTCGGCTTTTGTTGGCTTTGTTGAAATAGGCCAGAGACGCCGTCTCGCGAATCCTTTTTGGCTCGTCGTATATTTTGAGAATGCTTGGTTTCTTTTGAAAAATTCCTTCAAAGATCAGGTTTCTCAAATCTTCCAGATTTTTGTGATCGGCTGTATAGATCAACTTGGGATTTTTGAGGCCAATTTCCTCAATAATCTTCTTGGCCCAATTTTCCATCAAAGACTTTTCCATGAGTTTATTTGATTTTATGATCCCTGATCACTGCAACCGCTCCTTGACTGTGCCTTCATCCTATCCCAAAATCCGTTTTTTTTCAAACAAAAAGTGGCGGATTCATGAAGAAGTCCGCCACATGCTTGAGCTCGGGCATATTCGCTTTATGCCACATTATTTGCCCTGGGACAAGCTGGCTGATCGGGAAATGGATATTCCCGGCAAATTTTTGGACGAAGCTCGTATATGCCGCAAAGGCCGGTCTTCTCAAGGAAAATGCAACGCATCCCGGCAAATTTTTTGAGCAAGGTCCAGTTCAATCCCTCAACATATTTTCTGAATTCTCCTTCGGGCATAGAGCCGGGAAGAACCAAGAAAACTATCAATTGAGGAAGGACGAAATACCAATTTGTCAGGTTCTTTTCAAGAACCCGAACCACCTTGTATCGGACGGAAAGATCCGGGAATTGTTTCTCCAGCTTCCTGAAAGAGCCAAGATCCCAGCCCACAATCACATGGCAGCAAGGAGCATCGCATCCCTCGCCCGTATGGCACGGCAATCTGCTATGCATATTCTTCCTCCGGAAAGAGCTCTGGATATATTTCCTATTTTCATAGGATTTGATAGTTTAGTACAGCCTAACAAGCTTGTAAAGGGGGCTGCGGATCTTTGTGCGGTTTTTTTCAAGCCGAAAACAATTTTTCCATCGCATATTCCTCAAAATGTTCCAGTTTTTTCAAAAATTTGATAATTTTTTTTGGGATACAATATTTCAAAATCCAAAAGAAGACCGGGAGGAGCAAATTAGATGTTCAAATCTTTGACCTCTTCATACTGGCTGAACAAAAAGACGATCACTTCTTCATCTCCGGCTTGCGGTAAAAAGGAAAGGTCGGTAAAATGCGTATAGAAGATAGCTATAAAATCTGCATTTTATGAACACATCCTATTCGGCGCTCGACACCTTTCTCACTTGTCCGCTGAAATACAAATATTCCCAGATCGACCGGATCAGAACTCCCAAATCCAAGGAGCAATTTTTCGGAACGCTGATTCACAACACTCTGAAAATCGTGCATACGCCCGGCATACTTTCCCCCACTCCGGAGCAGGCTCTCGATTTTTTCTCGAAAAATTGGAACACGGATGTTTTTGCGGATGAGATCGAAGAGAGGTCGGCTTTTTCGCAAGGCGTGGCGATGATCCAGGACTATTACAAAAAAAACGACCCGGCGAAGATCAACATCATCGACCTTGAATCTCGTTTTCAGATCGAAGTGGGCGAAGAGGGCAACAAGCATATTGTTTCGGGGATCATCGACCGCATCGACAAAACCGAGGATGGGTATGAGATCATCGATTACAAAACCACGCGCAAATTGCCGAGCCAGGAAAAAGTGGACAATGATCTCCAGCTCTCGATATATCTGGCAGCCTTTCTGAAGCGCTATCCGAAAGAAGTTGAAAATCTGGGCAAGATCAAGGTTTCGCTATATTATCTCAAGCACGGCGTGAAATTGAGCTCCGAGAGGACACTTCCGCAGGTCAAACAGAGCGAAGAATTCATGCTCGATCTCATTGATCAGGTCGGAAAATCAAAGTTTGAGCCGATGCTTTCGGGGCTTTGCGATTGGTGCGGATATCAAAGCATTTGTCCGATGTGGAAGCACAAATTCAAGAAAGAAGAGTCTGCTGACATCGACAGCGCGAAGGTCATTGAAGAGTATATCGCTCTCAAAGATGATCTCAAATCAAAAGCCGACCGCATAGGCGAACTGCAGGAAAAATTGAGCGAATATATGGACAGAGAAAATGTTGATCAGGTTTTTGGAGACGCCGGACGAATTTTGCGGACGATCAGAAAAACATACAAATATGACAGAGACAAACTGCGGGCGATCTTGGAGCCGCTCGACAAGTGGGAAAATGTTTTGAAGGTGGACGGGATAGCCCTCAAGAATATTCTCGGCGTTTTGCCGAGCGATGCGAGAAGGGAAGCTGAAAAAGCACGGGAAATTGACAAGGAGAGTAAAAGTTTTATTGTGAAAAAAGGATGAAAAAAAGAATCAGGGATTATATCAAGCAGTTTTTTCTTATCGATGATACTCCTCACAAAGTTGCCGGCGGGGCGGCGATGGGAGTTTTTATGGGGATCACACCGGGTGAGGGCGTTCTCGTCACGCTTTTTTTTGCCTATATTTTTCGTTTGAATCGCCTTGCGGCTCTTGCGGGAGTTTTGGCGGTGAATATGTGGACGACTGTGCTGACTCTGCCTGTCGCGGCAGCTATCGGCGGATTGATATTTCGCATCGATTCGCAAAAACTTTCAAGTGATTTCCACGAAACTTTGGGCCTTGGATGGCAATATTTATTCAGCTGGAATATTATTCGCGAGACTGCGCTTCCCCTGATAGTCGGCTACGTCGTTTTTGCAGGATCTGTCGCTGCTGTTCTCTATTTCGCGCTTCTCTATCTGCTGATCAAACGAAAAAAGCTCAAAGAAAAAGAGCATTTGCTCACAAAAAATGGAATGAAATTGTGACCTATTTTATCACTGTCCCCTGAAATTTCTTTCCGACGAGATAATTTTCAAAATTTTTCAGCTTTTTTCCGTTCATGATCACGACTTCCATTTTGAGTTCTTCCGCCATCTTCGAAGCGACGGGGTCAAAAGGCGCGTTGAGTCCCGGATCCCATTTGTCTCCCACGATCTTGCGGAAATCATTCCAGGAAATTTCTTTTATTTTTTTCGCTTCTTTGAACTTTTTGGGATCTTTGGTATAGACATAATCGATATTTGAAAGGTTGACCAGCGTTTTCGCGCTGTATTCTTTGGCGAGGATCACAGCGTCAAGGTCGGTGGAAAAACCTGGTTTCCAGCCGGCGCCTATCAGGATATTTTCGCGGAAGTCGAATTTCTGATAGGGATTTTTATTAATCCTTGGATGTGCGTATTTTCGGAAGATCGTCCGCAGCAAGTGGCCGTTCAATCTTGTGGAATGGATGCCGATCCAGTCGCGGTCCTCGCTGTTCATCACGCCGATCTTTGCGATCGCGGATTGATATTTTCTGGCAGTATTTCCCCCGCCGGTGATTATCACGAACCGGTATTTATTCTGCACAAATTTCAAGATCAGTTCTTTGAAATGCTTCAGAAATTTCCAGTCTATCTCCCGCGGAGCGATCAATGATCCGCCGAGAGAGATGACAATGAGCTTTTTTTTCATGATCTTTGCAATTGTTTATTTTAAAATAAAAGACGGAAAATATCCGCCCTTGATCTATATTACAACAAATTTTTATTTTATACAACACTTCGCTCCTTGATATCCCCGGCTTTCGGCTTCTTCTTTGGAAGAAAAGCAAACCCTGTTCTCTGGTTTTATGTTTTGGGCGTATCGGCAAGTTGGGAGATGGTATTTGTTTGAATTTTTACTGGCGACAAAAGAGCATTTTTGAGTATTGAGTGTCATGGCATCTTCCGTCAAAGCGGATTTGCTGTTTGCCGGCGTGGTTTTTGTGTCGTTTGCGCTGGTTTGGTTTTGACCCGTATTCAAGCTGGCAATTTCAGCAGTTGCGGCCTTGTTCACGACAATTGGCTCGCTTTTGCTTTCTTGTCCCTTCAAAAATCCGGCTTCAAATGACACGGCGGCGATTAAGATAATGCCGATCGCTAATATGATTTTTTTCTCATGTTTAAGCCAAAATTGTCCGATTTGGGATTCTTTGAATCGGGAGATGATTGACATCTGGGGAGAAATAAACTATTATTCTATAGTAAATTCAATATCCTTGATCTAACTATATGGCACACAGAAAAGCGGGTGGCTCTACACAACTTGGCCGAGATTCGCAATCGAAGCGGCTTGGCGTCAAGAAATTTGGCGGCGAGAAAGTGAAAACCGGAAACATCATTGTCCGCCAGCGCGGGACAAAATTCCGTCCGGGTGAAAACGTGAAGCGAGGCGGCGATGATACGCTTTTTGCAATGAAAGACGGGGTGGCCAAATTCGCGGCGAAGAAAATCATGAAATTCACCGGTCGCTTGGAAAAAGCGAAATTTGTCAGCGTGGAATAAGCTATCAAAAAATATATTAAAAAATAGAAGCAACAGAGCTTCTATTTTTTTTATTACTTTATTGCGTTTTTTATGAACTCTCTGAAAAGAGGATGCGGATGAATGGGCGATGATTTGAATTCTGGATGGAATTGAGTGCCGAGGTGGAAGGGGTGAATTTTTTTCGGAAGTTCGGCAATCTCCATGAGGCGGCCGTCGGGCGAGGTGCCGGAAAAGACGAGCCCCGCTTTTTCAAGTTGGTCGATATATTCCGGGTTCACTTCCCATCGGTGGCGGTGGCGTTCGGAAATATTGGGCGTTTTGTATGCTCCGATAGCAACTGTATTTTTTTTGAGCTTGGCTGGATAGGCGCCCAGCCGCATCGTTGCTCCATAGTTCTTATCGGCAAGATTTTTTTTCTGCTCGGGCATAATGTCGATCACGGGAAATTTTGTGCTGCGATTGATCTCAGTCGTGTTCGCGCCCTTGAGTTTCAAAACATTTCGCGCGTATTCAATGACCAAGAGCTGCATTCCATAGCAAAGTCCAAAATAAGGGATCTTGTTTTTCCGGCAAAATTCAATCGCTTTCAGCTTTCCTTCGACTCCCCGTTCTCCAAATCCGCCCGGAACAAGAACTCCTGCGTATTTTTTGAGCTCGCGGACTTTGGCGGGATTTTTTTCATATTCTTCGGCGTTCAGCCAGTCAATTTGAGGTCTTCGCTTGAAGGAATAACAGGCGTGTTTCACGGCTTCGATAACAGAAATATAGGCATCTGACAAAACAAAGTCGCCAGTCCCGAAATATTTGCCGACTATGCCTATCTCGAGAGGTTTTTTGGAGTTTTTTATATTTTTCACCATAGCTTTCCAGCGCACCATATCCTTTTTTTTCGGCTTCAGGCCAAGTTTCTCAAGCAGAATGCCGCTCATGTTGTCTTTTTCGAAATTGACAGGCACTTCATATACCGATTCGATGTCAGGGGCGCTGATCACATCTTTTTCGCGAAGATTGCAATGGTCGGCCAGTTTTTCTTTTCTTTTTTTGTCGAGGGCGACAGCGCTGCGGGCGATGATGATATCAGGCTGGATTCCGGCGGCGTTGAGAGAACGAACCGCGTATTGGGTCGGTTTTGTTTTCATTTCTCCGACTGTCGAGGGAACGGGCAGATAGCTGACGAGCGCGAAAAGAACGTCTCCCCGGTTTGTGAGGCGCATCATTCTGCCGGCTTCGAGAAACAAGAGTCCCTGATATTCCCCGAGTGTTCCTCCGACCTCGATAAGCATAATTTCAGCTTTCGCGTCTTTCTGGGCTTTTTGAATGCGGCGGATGATTTCTTTCGGAACATCCGGAACAACGTCCACACAGCGGCCGCCATATCCCATTGCGCGTTCGCGGTCGATGATCGTTTTGTACACCATTCCGTTCGTCATATAATTTTCAGCCGGCAATGTGAAATTCATGAACCGTTCATAATTTCCCATATCCTGATCGGTTTCCATTCCGCTGTCCAAGACGAAAACTTCTCCGTGCTCAGTGGGATTCATTGTTCCTGCGTCAACATTGAGGTATGGGTCGATTTTCATCATTGAGACGCGAAAACCCTTTGACTGAAGGATGTTTCCGATCGAAGCGGTGGCAATCCCTTTTCCGACTCCGCTCATCACTCCCCCAACGACAAAAATGTATTTTGGTTTCATATTGATTTCAAGAAAATAGAGGTGATAAACTCACCCCTATTAGAATTATTAAAAATCTTTGTTGACTTATGCTTCTTCGGGAACCAGAATAACTTTTATATTTGCTTCCAGTCCATGATCCAAATTGATTTGCACGTCGAAATCGCCAACTTCCTTGATCGGTTCCTCGAGCTTAATGTTTTGCGGTCCGACGGAAAGTCCCTCATCCGCCAATGTTTTGGCGATCGTTTTTTCGTTTACTGATCCGAACAGTTTTCCCTCTTTTTCTTTTACCTTGATGAATAATTCTCTTCCATCCAATTGTTCAGCCAGTTTTTGGGCATCTTCCAGGTCTGTCTGATCAACCTTTGATTTTTTGACCGCGCTCAATTCAGCTTCTCGAAGCGCTTGTTCGGTTGCCGGTTTGGCAAGATCTTGCGGAACCAAAAAATTGCGGGCGTAGCCATCGGCCACCTCTTTGACTTCTCCCTCCTTGCCGAGCTTGTCGACGTTTTTCAGTAGGATTACTTTCATTGGATTTATTATAATTCAAAAAAATATTTTAGCAAACCCCCTATTTTATTTTTCCTTTGATAACCTCGAGCGCCTTGTCCATTTGAGGATCGCGATTGTTGTTGTAATCGTTTTCCGTGAGATCAACATCAATGGTCGGGTCAATTCCTTTTTCCATTATATAGTCTCCGTTCGGTGTTAGCCAGCGGGCGATCGTCACGCGCAAAGTTGATCCGCCGACCAATTTTTCCAGCTCTTGCACGGAGCCCTTTCCGAATGTCTTTTTCCCGATGAGCGGTGCATTGAGATCGTCTCGGAGCGCGCCGGCTGTGATCTCAGAGGCACTCGCACTTCCGCCATTGACAAGTACGACAACGGGAATGCTGCCCAAAATATCGCCGCCTCGCGCCGAAAAATCTTTTTTCCCGCCGTTTTGTGCGCCTCTTTCTTCTTCGGAAACCACCACTTTCCCCGCTGGGATGAATTTTGATGAAATATCAATTGCAGATTCGAGGTATCCGCCCGGATTGTTTCGGAGGTCAAGAATGACGCCCTTTGCCTTTTGAGAAACGATTTGATTGGCCGCTTGGTTCATTCCGGAAGTGGTATCGTCTCCGAATTTGGAGATCTTTATGACAGCAATGCCGTTGTCCTTGAACTCAAGTTTCACGCTTTTGACATTGATCTGATCGCGAATGATCTTTATCTCGATGGGACTGGTGCTTTTTTCATGCAGGATCATGAGGGTTATTTCGGTTCCCTTTTGTCCGCGGATCAATGAGACAGCTTCATCAACGGTCATATCCGTTGTAAGCTTGTCGCCTATTTTCAAGATCTTGTCGCCTGCCCGAAGACCGGCTTTTTCGCCGGGTGAGCTCTCAAGCGGAGAAATAACGGTCAAAATATCGTTTTTCATTCCAATTTCCACGCCGATTCCTTCAAAAGTTCCTTCAAGATCCTGGGAAAATTGCTGGCTTTCATCCGGGTTCATGAAACTCGAAAAAGGATCGCCAACAGCCTTCACCATGCCGGAGATCGCGCCGTATATCATCTTCTGCCGGTCAAGTTTTGTCGTGTCAACATAATTGTCGTTCAAGAGATTCCAAGCTTCCCAAAAAAGGCTGAAGTCGACATCACTCGGCTGGCTGGTATCATGGCTTTTCACCAGCAGACTTTCGATCGTGACGGGACTCTTGCTTTTAGATGTCGTATATTTGTTGAAAAGGGAACCGGCAAAAAAGCTCACGGAGATGAGAATTACAAGACCGAATGTTTTGAAATTTCGGCGAATCTTCTTTGGCTCGTTGTTTTTTTCTCCTGTTTCCATGATTATTTTATTGATGAGGATTGGACTTGCCCAGATATTTCCAAAAATATTTCAGGGCGCTTTTTATATGTTCGCGGGTCAATCTATTGAATACTACGGCTTTCAGCGCTCCCGAACTTGCTGATCCCTTTCCATGATAGTGGAACATTTTTACATAGGGATAAAAAACGACCTTGAATCCGCCTTCCCAAAACCGCCGGCACCAATCCACGTCTTCGAAATACATAAAACCGAAATTTTCCTCCATAAGGCCGATCTTTTGGGCAGTTTCTCGGCGGGTCATCATAGCAGAGCCCATGATCCAATCAACTTCTTGAGGCTTGTCAGGATCTGCGTTTTTGTATAAAAATTTATCAATTTTCTTTTTGGCAAACCCCAGTCTTCCCAAGGGTGTTCTGCGGAAAAGAATGATGAGCGGCGTATAAAATCGGAAGCGGGAGGGCTGGACCCGTCCATCGAAATTCAGGAGCTTTGGGCCGATTATGCCAACTGTTAGGTTGCTTTTCAGATACTCTATCAAAATATCCGCTGATTTTTTTTCAATGATGATATCCGCGTTCAGGATCAGGAGAAAATCCCCTTTTGCTTTCTCGAGTCCGCGATTCACCAGTTTTGCAAAGCCGAGATTTTCAAAATGCGAAAAAAACCTTATCTCGGGAAATGACTCTCGCATCATCATTTCCGTGTCTTCTTCGGTCGCGCTGTCGAGCACCAGAATTTCATAACCTTTCAGAAAAATATTCTTTTTGATCGATTCAAGACAAAGTCGAAGAACCGCGGGATTTTTGTAGCTGGTGATTATTACGGATAATTCAGGATTCTTATTTTTTCGGTCATCAGTCATTTTTCATCTATTATTGAAAAATATTTCGACAAGCTTCGTGTATTTTGTCATAATTTCCTCCCTCGGGCAGCAGAATATAGGTTTTTCCTTCCGGCGTGTCGGCTTTTGAGGCGTAGAGCAATCCCTCGGGAGTAGTGTCGAAAACTCTTTGCTTCATCTTGGGATCTTGGATCTTGTTGGCCAAGTCGAAAAACTTTTTCATTTCGGAAATATCCATATCGGCGCGGACATCATCTCCCATAATATTCAAAATATTGTTGACTTTTGTGAAATCAGAGAGCGTTCCGATGCTCAACATCTTGTCCTTGAGGGCGATCAAAACTTGTTGCTGGCGCTTAGCTCTCTCAAAATCAGACGAGGCATAGCGTGCCCGAACAAAGAAAAGGGCTTTTGTTCCGTCAAGATGGTTTTTTCCCGCCGGAAGAGTGAAATTTGAAGCGGCCTCACCCTCAAATTGAGTGGGTTCAGAAAATGGATTGTCGAGATATACGTCAACTCCCCCCACTTTGTCGACAAGCTCCGTAAAACCCTTGAAATCAATGCGAACGACATAGTGAATAGGAAGACCAGTGACATCGCCCACGACTTGTTTCATCATCTCCATGCCTTTGCCCTCTTCCTTGCCTTCGTACAAGGCATTGACGGCGTTTATTTTGCTTTGGCTGGAAGTTCCCGGATCTTGGACATAGAGATCGCGGGGAATTGAGATGAGGGCAATCTTATTTTCTTGCGGTCGGATCGAAGCGACCATGATCGAATCGGCCAAAAGTCCCCCGCCGGGCATGTTGTTTCCGCGCATTCCAAGGAGAAGAATATTGATTTGTCCTTCGGCTTGTCCTTGCAGCTGGTCTGATCCGACTCCGGGAATACTTTTCCAAAGGCTCAAAAAAAACCCATCTTTCGTTGATATTTTACCGAGAGTCGATCCGGTTTTGTACATTGCCCATCCGCCGGTTGCAAAGACGAGTAAAATGATTACAAGCAGGATCTTGAACCATCTTTTTCTGAAAAATCCTTTTTTTCTTTTTGACTCATCTTCCGATTTCGATCTGGAAAATATTCCCATGGACTTTGATAACAAATAAAAAACAGGCGTTCCGAAATCCTTTATGAGTATATTATATCATGTAATGATTGGCAATACAAAACAAATTTATCCAATAAAGAACCGGCATTCAGGAGTTATTCCCGAATGCCGGTATTGAGGCAAATGAAAATATTTAGGACGGCCATTGGGCCGTCCTGGTGAGCGACAGTATATTGGCTTTTGCACATCGGTTTGTTCGCTCCGGTTCTGGACATGGGGGTCTCTCCTTGAATTTGTGAAAACGTCAAGAACTATAAATCGCCAAAAAACCTAGCCAAAGACTTTTGGTTTAATCTAATGATTGGTAAATTTCAATTGTTTTTTCCGCGTTTTTTTGCCAAGTGAAATTTTGAGAGATTTCAGTCCCCTTCTCAATCAATTCATTTCGCAAGGCCTCATCCGACAAAACGGAATTTATTTTTTCGGAAAATTCTTCGGGATTTTTCGGATCGCAAAACAGCACCGCGTCTTTGCAAATTTCTCGAAATATCGAAATATCAGAGCACACAACCGGCGTGCCGGCAGCCATCGCCTCAATGATCGGAATGCCAAAGCCTTCGTACAGCGACGGAAATACAAAGCAAGCGGCCATTTGCAGCAAGGCAGGCTTGTCGTTCTCGTCAATCCATCCGGGGAATATCACCTTTTTTTGAAAATTGTGTTTTTTTATTGCTTCGTCGATTTTTGGGTCAAAGTTGCGCGCGTTTTTGTTCCCAGCGAGAACCAGTGTCTCATCCACTTTCTTTAGCGCCTCAATTGCAACCGGAATATTTTTTCTTGGCTGAAGCGTACCGATGTAGAGCAAAAAATTTTCGGGCAAGCTGTATTTTTTCCGAATATTTTCTTTTTCTTCGGCTGAATATGCGCGGTTGAATCTTTCAAAATCCACTCCATTGTAGGCAAATTCGATCTTTTCAGCCGGGATTTTATAAAAATCAATTATCTGCTGCCGTTCATTTCGGGAAACGGTGATTATTTTGTCGGCTCTTTTGATGCTTCTCGGAATCAAATTTCTCAAAAAAAACAAATCGGATTTTTTGATATATTCGGGAAAATAGTTGAACGAAATATCATGAATTGTCAGGATCAACTTCGTGTTTTTTGGCAGCCAAAACGGCGCGATGTATTGCGTGTGGAAAACATCCACTGGATTTTTTTTGAGATAAGCCGGCAAATACCAGAAATTCCAGCCAAAACGGTTGGTCTTTCTGACAAAAATAACTTTGAAGTTTTGGCCGAGATTCAGCTTTTTGACCTCTCCGGACAGGTCGGCATCTTCTTTCGGATCCCGGTCAGTGAAAAGAAAGTATTCGTTTTTCCCGTCCATTGCTGCCAAGCTTTTCACCAAATTGAAAAACACCGCTTCATCGCCGGTTCTTTTCTTGCCGATCATTCGGATATCGATGCCAATCTTCATAAATATATAATATCTTTTTTATAAAAAATAAACAAATAAATATTTCTGAGTTTGTGTTGGAAAAATCAAGTTGGGGACGATTAAGCTTTGAAAAAAAATAAGCGCCCCGGATTCTCCAAATCCAGGGCGCGTGATGCCAGTTGGCTTAGTTTTTCGGATAGTAGCGCTCGACGAACATTTTCGCAACGCCTTTCCGCAAACACTGAGTCAGCTCCACCTGGCCGTAGTTTTCATGGCCTTTCAGCTTGTTCATCATGTCGGAAAGACCGTTGGTCCTTTCATCGACATTGGGGTTGTCGACTTGTCGATGATCCCCAATAACGAACAGCCGGCTCCCCTTGCCAACCCGCGTTCCGACGAGCAGAATCAGCTTCTGGGTGTAGTTCTGCCCCTCCTCC
>JBAZRT010000013.1:0-15819 GCA_041662765.1 Parcubacteria group bacterium | reverse complement strand
CCGGGAAGAATTTTTAGGAACGAAGCAACGGATACGACCCACGAGCACACGGCGCATCAATTCGAAGCTCTTGTGGTTGGGGATGATATAAATATAGGAAACTTTAAGTTTATAGCCCAAGAATTTTTCTCTGCTTTTTTCCAGCAAGACGTGAAAATAAGACTAAGACCAAGCTATTTTCCTTTTACTGAACCAAGCTTTGAATTTGATATAAATTGCCTAGTTTGTGGCGGGAAAGGATGTCGTTCCTGCCGGCACGGAAAATGGCTGGAAATAGGCGGCGCTGGGATGGTAAATCAGAATGTTTTCGCTGCGGCTGGTTATTCAAAAAATAAATATCAGGGTTTTGCGTGGGGATTCGGGCTTGAAAGACTTGCAATGATGAAGTACAAGATTGATGATATTCGCTTGATTCAAGGTGGAGATTTGAGATTTGTTAAGCAATTTTGAAATGAAATACTCATACAATTGGCTAAAAGAACTTTCTGGAACGAAATTGTCGCCTGAAAAAATGGCAGATCTTTTGATGATGCACTCATTTGAACTGGAAGAAATTTTGACTGCCGAAACCGGACTTGAGCGCGTAGTGGTCGGCGAAATCAAAGCGATAAAAAAACATCCCAATGCCGATCGTTTGCAACTCACGAAAGTGAATATTGGCAAGCAAACGCTTGATATAGTTTGCGGCGCAATGAACATAGCAAATGGCCAAAAAGTTCCAGTTGCTCTGGACGGCGCAAAGCTACTCTCGGGAATTGTAATCAAGGAAACTGAAATCAGAGGGGTGAAGTCCAAAGGAATGCTTTGCTCAGAAAAGGATATGGGAATTGGAGAGGATCACGAAGGAATAATGATCTTGCCCAGTAAAGCAAAAGTTGGCGAGGGTCTTGGCACATATATAGGCTCGAATGATTTTCAAATTCAGCTCGACGTGTTGGCGAATCGCGGACACGACGCGCTTTCACATGTCGGAATGGCGCGAGAAATTTGCGCGTTGGAGAACAAAAAGCTGAAATATAATTTCGGAAATTTTGCTAAAAAAAATTCAAAAGAAGCTAAATTTGGAATAAAAATCAAAGATCCAAAACTCTGTCGAAGATATATCGGAACACTGATTGAGGGAATTGATGTAACACCTTCACCCGAATGGATCCAGACTCGTCTCAAGGTTTGTGGAGTTCGTCCAATCAATAATATTGTGGACATCACGAATTATGTCATGCTCGAGACGGGCCAGCCTTTGCATGCATTTGATTCAAAAAAAACTACGGGGAATATCATTGTGAGACGCGCTAAGAATGGCGAGGTTGTTAAATTATTGGATGAAAAGGAATATAGGCTGAATGAAAACAATCTTGTGATTGCTGATTCAAAAAAAGCGCTGGCGCTGGCCGGAGTGATGGGCGGATTTGAATCAAGCATCTCAAGCGACACCTCGTCAATTATTCTTGAGTCGGCCAATTTTGACCCAGTGAATATTCGAAAAACACGCGTTGGTTGCGGTTTGAATACGGAATCATCCTATCGTTTTGAACGAGATATTGATCCCAATTTGGCGGAAATAGCAATGGCGCGGGCAATTGATCTCATCAAGAAATTCTGCGGAAAAAATATCAAAATCGCGTCAACAGCCGATATGTATCCCAACAAAATAAATCCATGGAAAATAAGGCTCGAACTTGCATATGCTGATAAGTTGCTTGGAGAAAAAGTTTCGCTGATAAGAATAAAAACAATTCTTGAGAATTTGGGGATGTCTGTCAAATCCGGAACAAAATATTTTGATGTGGAAATTCCGACAATTCGCCTTGACCTCAAAACGCAGGAAGACCTCATTGAAGAAATCGGCCGGATCTATGGATATGAAAATATTTTCGCTAAAGCTCCGTGTATTGAGCTTCAAACACCGATGCGGAACGAACAAAGAATCCTTGAAGACAAACTTCGGGATATTTTGATCGGAAGCGGTTTTTCGGAAATGATGAATTATTCATTCTATAGCCAAAGCGACATTGAAAAATGTGGACTCGACGCAAAAAACCATTTTGAGGTTGCAAATCCCATGAATCCGGATCAGCAGTACATGCGAACCAGCCTAATTCCCGGAATTTTGAAAAATATCGAGCTGAATCTCAAAAATTTTGAAAAGTTTTCTATTTTTGAGATCGGAAGAATATATCTTGATCCAAATGCGAAAATACCCGACGAAAGAGCTATTCTTTCCGGCGCGCTAGTCGATTTGGAGAACAAAAAAAATATATTTTTTGAATTGAAAGGGAAAATGGAGGCATTGCTTGACTGTCTTGGCATTGAAAGTGCAGATTTTGTTGAACCAAAGCTTGCAGGAACAATTTTTCACCCGAGCCGCACCGTTGTGATAAAAGCGAACGGCAAGATCATCGGTTGTCTCGGAGAAATCAATCCGCAAGTTTCAAGCGAGTATAAAATAAAAACTCGCGTGGCAGCGTTTGAATTGAACATTGCGGATATTTTGAGTTTGAGCTCACTTCAAAAGGAATACAAATCCATAAGCAAATTTCCTTCAGTTAAAAGGGACGTTTCGATGTATATTGATGAAAAAACGAAGTATGCCGACATTAAATCGAAAATATACAATGCCGGTGGAAAATTGGTGCTTGGCGTAGAACTTTTCGATATTTTCGAAAAAGAAGGCGAGAAAAGCATGGCTTTGCGCGTTGAGATCGGCTCCCGCGAAAAAACTCTGACTTCAGAGGAAATTGACGGCGTGACAAAAAAAATCATTGAAAAGCTGGAAAAAGATTTGAAAGTAAAGGTGAGAAAATAATGGAGCATCCAAAACCGACGAAAATATTGACGCTTGGCGTTGTATATCAGAACCCAAAAGTGCTACTGGGTATGAAAAAAAGAGGTTTTGGCGAAGGACGATGGAATGGCTTTGGAGGAAAATTGGAAAAAGGCGAGACCATTGAGGAGGGTTTGATTCGAGAATTCCAGGAAGAATGCGGTATAACGCCAACAGTATTTGAAAAAAGAGGCATTATATATTTTGAATTCGAAAATTATCCAGAAGTTCTTGAAGTGAACATTTTTGCTGTGAATGAATTTCAAGGAGAGCCGGTCGAAACTTAAGAGATGAAACCGAATTGGTTTGATGCTGATGATCTTCCTTGGAAAGACATGTGGCCAGACGATCCTATATGGTATCCGCTGTTTCGAGAAGGGAAAAATTTTGAAGGCAATGTTTTTTTCAAGGATCAAAATGAGATAATCCGTCACGAGATCAGGGAGGTATAATCTCTATGAAAGAAGTTTCCAAACATTACAATCCTTCCGAAATCGAGCCGAAGTGGCGCGAGTTTTGGGAGAAGAATAATATTTACAAATTCAACCCCAAGGCCAAGGGGGAGATTTTTTCCGTGGACACTCCGCCGCCGACAGTGAGCGGAAAAATGCATATAGGACACGCCTACTCATACACGCATGAGGATTTTGTCGCCCGTTTCCGCCGGATGAAAGGCGAAAACGTGTTTTTTCCTTTTGGAACGGACAACAATGGCCTTGCGACCGAAAGATTGATCGAAAAAATGAAGAACGTGCGGGCCAGCAAAATGGATCGCAACGAATTCATCAAATTGTGTAATCAAACCGTCAAAGAAATTACGCCGGATTTCATATTGGATTGGAAAAAAATTGGCATGTCGTGCGATTTTTCAAAGATCTATTCGACAATCGACGACAACAGCCGCCGCATTAGCCAAAAAAATTTCATCGATCTTTTTGAAAAATGGCATGCTTATCGCCAGGAGGCGCCGGTTGTCTGGTGTCCGCACTGCCAAACAGCGATCGCTCAAGCTGAACTTGAAGACAAAGAAGCGGAAACTCTTTTCAATGATGTTGTTTTCAAGCTCAAAGACAAAAAAGATCTGGTCATTGCCACGACCCGTCCGGAACTGCTTTCAAGCTGTGTGGCGGTTTTTGTGCATCCTGACGACAAAAGGTACAAAAAATTGATCGGACAAAAAGCGCAAGTTCCGATTTTTGGCAATAAAGTTGAAATATTAGCGGACAAAAAAGTTGACCCGGAAAAGGGAAGTGGCGCAGTGATGTGCTGTACTTTTGGTGACAAAACCGATGTGGAATGGTTCAAAGAATACAAACTGCCGCTTGTGATGTCGCTGGACAAAGCCGGAAAAATGTCAGAGCAGGCGAAAAAATACGCGGGACTTTCCGCCAAAGAAGCGCGCCAGAATATCATCGAAGATTTACAAAAAAAGAAGTTGCTCGTTGGCCAAAAAAAGATTATGCACTCGGTCAATATCCATGAACGCTGCAAAAATGAGGTTGAAATCCTGAACTCCAAGCAATGGTATATTCGGATTCTCGACAAAAAGAAGAAATTTATTGAACTTGGAAAAAAAATAAAGTGGCATCCGCCTTTTATGCGGGCGCGCTATGAAAATTGGATCAATAATCTCGGATGGGATTGGGCGATCTCGCGCCAAAGATTTTTCGGTATTCCGTTTCCCGTTTGGTATTGCGCCAAATGCGGTGAAGTGAAAATGGCAGATGAAAAAGATCTTCCTGTCGATCCGCTCACGGACAAGCCAAAAGGAAAATGCGAGAAATGCGGAAGTTTGAAATTCATACCTGAAAAAGACGTGCTCGACACATGGGCAACCAGTTCTATTTCCCCGCAGCTTGCTTTGCAATTATTTTTTTCTGAAAAAGAGGCGTCAAAAATGATTCCAATGAATTTGCGTCCCCAGGCCCATGATATAATTTCAACTTGGCTTTTCTATACAGTTGTGAGATCGCACTATCATTTCGACAAAATTCCCTGGAAAGATGTCATGATTTCGGGGCATGTCCTTGATTCAAAAGGAAAAAAGATGTCCAAAAGCATTGGCAATGTTGTTGCGCCGCAGGAAATATTTGAAAAATACGGATCGGACGCTTTGCGCTATTGGTCGGCTGGAAGCAGCTTGGGACAGGATATAAATTATTCTGAAGATGAAATAAAAATAGGCAAAAAAACCACAACCAAACTCTGGAACGCGGCTCGGTTCATGGGAATGAATGTGAAAAAAGCGGAATTGCTCAAATCCACGGATGCGGTTGAACCGGCGGATGCTTGGATCATTGGAGAGCTGAACGAAACAATAGCCAAAACAACCAAGGCGTTTGAAACCTATGCCTATGCGAAAGCCAAAGAAGAAATTGACGGGTTTTTCTGGTCAAAGTTTGCGGACTACTATGTCGAGTTTGTGAAATATCGTTTCTTTGGAGATGACGCGAAGTCAAAAAAAGCGGGTGAAAAAACAATTGCGACCGTATTTTTCAATATTGTGAAGCTCTATGCGCCGATAATGCCGTTCGTCACGGAAGAAATATTCGAGACCCACTTCAAGCATCTCGAAAAGGCAAAAAGCATTCATATTTCCAAATGGCCGGAAGAAATAAAATTGAAGAAATCTCCTGATATTTCGGATTTCGGCAGCGCGATCAAAGCTGTTGATGAGATCAGAAAACACAAAACCAAGAAAAGCATATCCCTTGGCGCGGAAATCGATTCATTGAAACTCAAAACAAAAGTCAACTTGAAAAAATACGGAGAATTTTTGAGAAAAGTCGGAAAAGTGGGAAAAATATCATAATTATGAAACCAAAAATCACCATCGGGCGACATTCCGGTTTTTGTTTTGGCGTAAAACGCGCCTATGATTTGACCTGCGTGAATTCAAAAGATTGCGATAACGTATATATATTCGGGAAACTCGTCCACAACAATGACGTCTGCCAAGATTTGTACAAGCGCGGGATAAAAGAGATCAAGGCATTGTCCGATATCAAAGAGGGAACGGTTATTTTCACCGCCCATGGGGTCGGACCGGTTTTCTATGAAAAAGCGAGCGCCCAAGGGCTCAAAATCATTGATACGACTTGCCCCAAGGTGATGAAAGCCCAAAGGCTGGCCAAAAACTTCACCGAAAAAAAACACCAAGTACTGGTTTTTGGCGACAGAGATCACAAAGAAGTGAAAAGTATTTTTGAATGGTCAGGAAAAAAAGCCAAAATAGTCGGAAGCTTGGAAGAAGTGAAAAAGATGAAACTCGACAAAACAAAGAAATATTATCTTATCTCCCAAACTACTCAGAATGTTGAGGAATTCAAGAAGATCATTGCCTATCTTCAAAAAAATCTGAAAAAATTCACGTATTTCAATACGATTTGCCCTTCAACGGACGATCGCCAAAAAGAAATAAGAAATCTTGCGAGGAGGAATGATGTAATAATAGTCATTGGCGGGAAAGACAGCGCCAATTCCAAAATGCTGCATGAAATCGCCAAAAAGATCAATAAAAAATCTTTCTTTATTGAAAACGAAAAGGAAATTGCTAAAATAAAGCTGAAGGGCGCAATGAGAATTGCCATATCCGCCGGCGCTTCGACTCCGGACTGGATAATCAAGCAAATTGTGAACAACCTGAAGGGAAAAGTTTAAATAACAGGGCTTAATGAATAAAGGCAAACCAGTCAAAATTATCATCACGGTTATCATAATAACGGCAGTGGTCGTTGTATTTTGCCTTGTTGAAGCTTTTGACAGTACGCACTCGGGCGCCAAGACAAAAACGGAAAAACAGAGTCTTTCGGAAAAAGACGGCGCCGGTGAATCCCTTTGGGAAAAGTATGTGTCAAGTACTTCTCGCGAAGCGTATCAAGAAGCGAAAGATTATTTGGCAGGCATTTTTCAAAAAAAAGCCCAGAAATCAGATTCTGCATCAAATTATGCCCTGCATGAAAATATCTCCACGACCATATTCTGGACAGGCGAAAAGGCAAGCGGAGACAATCATGATATCTCGAATTCCCCAAGCTGCTGGGACGACAAATGGTCAAGTCACTTTGGGGGAATTGACCATCCAAACAAAAGAAACGGCTATTTTCCGGCAGGCTTCAATCCAAAGGAAAATCCTTTCTACTTTGCTCTGCCGTACAACGATTTCAACTCAAAAGGAAACCGAAAAAGCGGGTTGGATGCATATATCCCCTGGTTTGATGAGAAAAAATGGGGCAACAAGGAGTCTGTTTGCAAAAACCAATGGATAAAGATAGTCAAAGGCGACAAGATCGCTTATGCTCAATGGGAAGATGCCGGGCCGTTTGGCGAAAATGATATTAAATATGTTTTCAGAAACGCTCAGCCGAAAAGCAAAACCAATGATCATGCCGGTCTGGATGTTTCTCCGGCGGTCCGTGATTTTCTTGGTCTTTCGGATGTGGACAAAACTAGCTGGCAGTTTGTTGATGACAAGGATGTCCCAGATGGCCCTTGGAAAAAAATAGTCACAAATTCCAATATCTATTGGAATTAGCATATTATATCATATAGTGTATAATAGACTCGCTATATTGAAAGAATCCGTATTTGCGGATTCTTTCAATTTGGATTTTTGCAATATTTCGCCTTAAGAATAGTATTAAATAGAAGAATTAAAAAGTTCGAAATGTCTCAATACTCCTATAATCAGATATTCTTCGATCAGACAAAACAAAGGTGGCGCTATGCCAAATTTTCTCTGTTTGCTTTGAGTTTTGTTTTGCTGATTTTTTTCGGTACGATGTTTTTCAGTATGCTCCGCCAGCCGGTCTTTCCAAACGCCAATTTGCCAATTCCCAATTCCTCTTTGCGCAGCGCTCCGCCTTCTGTGTCAACGAACACAAACCTTCAAAATGCAGCAGCATCAACCATTCCCCTCATCAACAACCAGCGATCCGTCGTTCCCCCGTCAATTTTGAAAACCACTCCTTTTGCTTCGACAGCCTCAAAAACAACTCCTCAGTCAAAAATGATCGGATTTTATGTAAACTGGGATGACACCAGCTTTTCATCGCTGCAAAACAATATCAATACTTTGGATGAACTTATTCCCGAGTGGCTTCATCTGGGGGACGAAAACGGAAACATCTCCGTCGACGATCAGGCAATTCAGGACAAAACATTGAACTATATTTCCAAAAATCGATCAAATCTGCCAATTGCTCCGCTCATCAACAACTTCGATCAAAGTACGCAGGATTGGAACAGCCAAATGCTGGACAAGATGCTCAATAATCCGGATGCCCGAGCACAGACGATTCAAAATATATTGGACTTTGTGACAAAAAACAAGTTTGCCGGAATATCAATCGATTTTGAAAGCGTTCCGGACACCGATCAGCCGATGCTTGCCGAGTTCATGAAAGAGCTGTATGCAAAATTTCATCCGATGGGACTTGAAGTGACGCAAAATATTCCCTTGAACGATCCGGCGTTTGATCTCAAAACCCTGTCTCAAAACAGCGACTATCTCATTTTGATGGCCTATGACGAATATTCCGTGGGCAGCGACATAGCCGGTCCTTTGGCTTCGCAAAAATGGTTCGTGGATTCGATGAACATTCGGCTGAACGAGCTTCCGGCAGAAAAATATATCGTAGCCTTGGGAAATTATGGCTACGATTGGGATTCCAATACGACCAATGGCCAGACATATACTTTTCAAGATTCGATCCTTTCCGCAAAAGACGCTGGATCCCAAATTGTTCTCAACCAGAATTCATTGAATCCGACTTACAACTATTTTGATGGAGATGTGCTGCACCATGTCTGGTTTCTTGATGCCACAACCGTCTTCAACGAAATATCGGCATTGAAAAACGTATCCGTGCACGGATATGCTCTTTGGAGAATGGGCTCTGAAGATCCTTCTGTCTGGAATGTTTTTTCCGGACGAAATGATCTGAACACTGACACAGCAAAATCTCTCTTGTCGCTGGGATACGGATACGACATTGACTACGAGGGGCATGGAGAAATTTTGCGAGTGACGGGCACTCCCGCCAAAGGAGCTCGAGATCTGACATTTGACCAGCGAACGGGACTCATAACGAAAGAAACTATCACAAAATATCCATCGTCCTATACCATTTATCGCTGGGGAAGCTCTGATCCAAAAAAAATCGCTCTGACTTTTGATGACGGTCCCGATCCCGCATACACGCCGCGAATATTATCCATTCTGAAACAATACAATGCCAAAGCAACCTTTTTTATTGTGGGCGCAAATGGCACAAAAAATCAGAGCCTGCTGGAACAAACTGCGGTAGACGGAAATGAGATAGGAAATCATACTTTCACTCATCCGAATATCACAAATGTTTCGGACAGCCAATTTTCATTCGAACTAAACTCCACTGAAAGCCTGCTGGCCAGCGCGACCGGCCGGCACACGCTTCTTTTCCGTCCTCCCTATGCCGAAGATGTTGAGCCTGTGACGCCTGAGGAGATCCGGTCGGTTCTTTTCGCGACAAATAAGGGATATTATACCGTGGGAATGCATATCGACCCCAGCGACTGGAGCTCTCCTGGAGTGGATGAGATCGTGAATCGCGTGATTGATGGGGCAATCGGCGGAAATGGCAACATTGTTTTGCTTCATGACGGGGGAGGAGATCGTTCACAAACAATTGCCGCGCTTCCAAAAATAATCGAGGGTTTGAGGGCAAAAGGCTTTGACATCGTGACTATTTCAGAACTCATGGGCGTGGCGCAGGATTCCGTGATGCCTCCGGTCTCAAGTGATGCCCGCGTCATGTCAAAAATAAGCGAGGGAGGGTTTTTGGCCACTGATTGGGGAACAAGTTTTCTTTATAATTTCTTTATTATCGGAATAATTCTGGGTATTTTGAGATTCTTTTTTATTGCGATTCTTGCAATTGCGCAAAAAATCCGTCGTC
Source organism: Parcubacteria group bacterium (assembly GCA_041662765.1). Classification (GTDB taxonomy): domain Bacteria; phylum Patescibacteriota; class Minisyncoccia; order Moranbacterales; family UBA11712; genus JAPLXD01. The sequence goes on along the minus strand of JBAZRT010000013.1, from coordinate 6,057 downwards.
ATTTTGAAAAATTTCCGGACTATATCGATAAATTCAAACCGAGTGTGGCGGTGATCATCCCTGCTTTCAATGAAGAAAAAGTCATTCGAAGAACCGTGGATGCTGTTTTGCGGTCAAATTATTCGAACTTTGAGATTATACTTGTCGATGACGGGTCAATGGACAGCACGCTGAACGTAATGCAGTATTTCTTTTCCGAAAACCCGAAAGTGAGGATATATTCAAAATCCAACGCCGGCAAATGGTCCGCTTTGAATTTTGGCATCGAAAAAACCCGTGCTCAAGTTTTGGTGACATTGGACGCGGACACAATTTTTCGCTCTTCGACAATAGAGAAATTGATCCCATATTTTTCCGATCTGCGGGTCGGCGCAGTCGCCGGAAACACAAAAGTGGGAAACCGACACAATACGCTCACGCGCTGGCAAGCCCTGGAATATATCACCAGCCAAAATCTTGACCGGCGGGCCTTTGATGTGATGAATTGCATCACGGTCGTTCCGGGATCGGTCGGCGCATGGCGGCGCAAAGCGGTTCTTGAGGCCGGCGGATTTTCCGATCGAACGCTTGCAGAAGATGCCGATCTGACCCTTTCGATCATCCGGCTTGGATACAAAGTCACCTATCAGGAACGGGCCGTTGCCTACACGGAAGCTCCTGAAACGATCAAGGATTTTTTGAGACAGCGTTTTCGCTGGATGCTCGGAACCCTTCAGGCCGCCTGGAAGCACGCTGACGCGCTTTTCCGCCCGCGGTACGGCGCATTGGGAATCATTGCTTTGCCGAATATATTTGTTTTTCAGATAATCTTCACGCTAATCTCTCCTCTTATGGACTTGACCATTTTGGGATCTCTGACTTGGGCGCTCTGGCAAAGCGCTCATCATCCGGTTGATTATTCGGCGTTCTTTGCGGTTCAGAAACTTGTTAAATACTATCTATTCTTTTTGGCAGTTGATTTTCTCACTTCAGCTACGGCTTTCGCGCTTGAAAAGAATGAAGACTGGAAATTGCTTTTCTGGCTCGTTCCACAGCGATTTTTCTATCGCCAGCTGATGTATTTTGTCGCTTTCAAAGTCTTTTTTTCTGCCCTGAAGGGGAAAATAGTCGGTTGGGGAAAATTGCATCGAAGAGCAACTGTTTCAATGGAAACTTCATAGGCGGAAAAAATGTTTGCAAAAATATTTGGTGATTTTGACATTTCGCCGTTTTTGCGTTATTTTTATTGTATGAAGCAATCCCAACTTTTTACCAAAACTCAAAAAAACGCACCCAAAGATGAGATGAGTCTCAACGCCCAGCTTTTGATTCGGGGCGGTTTTGTCGACAAACTTATGGCGGGCGCCTATACTATTTTGCCGCTTGGATGGCGCGGATTTAAAAAAATTGAGCAGATCATCCGAGAAGAAATAAACGCCATCGGCGGCCAGGAAATTTTCATGCCGTCGCTTCAGCCCAAAGAAAACTGGGAAACAACGGGTCGCTGGAAAACGATGGATGATCTCTATAAAGTGAAAGACGCAAGCAACCGTGAGTACGCCCTTGGGCCGACCCACGAAGAAGTCATTGCGCCCCTCATGAAAAAATTCGTGAATTCCTACAAAGACTTGCCGTTTGCCGCCTATCAATTCCAAAACAAATTCCGGATGGAGTTGCGGGCAAAATCAGGCATTTTGCGCGGAAAAGAATTTTTGATGAAAGATCTGTACTCATTCCACATCAGCCAAGAAAATTTGGATGAATATTATGAAAAAGCCAAAATTTCCTACAAAAATATTTTTGACCGCGCCGGCATCGGCGAAAAAACATTTCTGACTTTCGCATCCGGCGGATCATTTTCAAAATACTCCCACGAATTTCAAACTCTGACATCGGCCGGAGAAGACATCATCTATATCTGCAACAAATGCAATTTGGCCATCAACAAAGAGATAAAAGACGAAACTCCAGAGTGTCCGGAATGCAAGGGCACGGATTTTCGTGAAGACAAAGCGGTTGAAGTGGGAAATATTTTCAAGCTTGGCACAAAATACAGCGCGCCGTTCGATTTGACCGTCACGAATGAAAAAGGCGAAAATATGCCAATCATCATGGGCTGTTATGGAATCGGTCTCCAACGGCTCATGGGAACGGTGGTGGAGCTCTGCAATGATGAAAATGGCATCATCTGGCCGGAATCTGTTGCGCCGTTCAAAGTGCATTTGATTAGCCTGGGAAAAAACGAGGAAGCGCAAAAAATATACAATAGTCTTGAGAAAAATAACATTGAAGTATTGTTTGATGATCGCGAAGACACCAGCGCCGGAGCCAAATTCGCCGACGCGGATCTCATTGGAATTCCGTGGCGCGTCGTCGTGAGCGAAAAATCCCTTGCCGGCGGGGGAGTGGAAGTGAAAAAAAGAAATGAGAAGGAAAGCGAGATCGTCAAAATTGAAAAGCTTTTGGAAAAAATAAAATAATTTTCAAGGGAAGCCGGTTTATTCTTGAATTGCCGGTGGGATAATATTTTTTGTGCCAAGTATTCAGTATGGGGTATTTTGGTTGTCATTTCGTACCAGATATGGTACGATTTTTTAGTAATTATTGATCCATTTTTCTATGCAAAAGAAAAAGGAAAAAGTTTGTGTCATTGGCCTCGGGTATGTTGGATTTCCGCTGGCAGTCCAGTGCGCGACGAAAGGATATGATGTTTTTGGCTATGATAAGGATGAAAAAAAGCTCTCTCGTATCGAAAAAGGCGAGAATATCGTTGACGAAGAATATCTTGATGACATTTTTAAAAAAACGAAAATAAATGTTGTGCGGGATGAAAAAGATCTTGGCCAATGCGATATTTTTGTGATTGCCGTTCCGACTCCCGTTGATGAAAAGTATTATCCAGATCTCGGATTTGTCGAAGCGGCAACCCGCACGGTCGCGGAGAATATGAAAAGCGGCGCGCTCGTCGTGGTTGAATCAACGATCAATCCGGGCGTTTGCGAAGAAGTCGTCCTGCCGATCTTTGAAAAAGCGGGCTGGAAAATTGGCGAGACTGTCTTCATTTCCCATTGTCCGGAGCGGATCAATCCCGGCGACCCGAAATGGAATGTGACGAATATTCCCCGCGTCGTTGGGTCATTCGAAGAAAAAGGACTCGCAAAATCCGTGAAATTCTATGAAAGTATACTTGACTCGAAGATCATGCCGATGAAAACCATCCGCGAGGCGGAAGCCGCCAAGATCATTGAAAATTCTTTCCGGGACGTCAATATCGCTTTCGTGAACGAACTTGCCAAATCTTTTGATCTCATGGGAATTGACATTGTCAACGTCATCAAAGGCGCCGCGACAAAGCCTTTTGCCTTCATGCCGCATTGGCCGAGCCGGGGAGTGGGCGGGCATTGCATTCCGGTCGATCCGTATTATCTCATTGAAAAAGCCAAGGAAAATGATTTTGACCACAAGTTTTTGCGGTCTGCGCGCGCGATCAACAACAGCATGCCGGCCTATACCGTCGAAATTTTGCAGGAGATGCTCAATCAGATCGAAAAATCGGTCAAGGGGACAAATATCGGCGTTTTGGGCGTTTCGTACAAAGCCAATGTCGGTGATCTGCGGGAAAGCCCGGCGCTCAAGGTCATTGAAATTCTTGAAAAACACGGGGCAAAACTTCATATTTTTGATCCGTATTTGCCGGAGCATTCCAATGTGAAAAATATAGACGAATTGCTTGAAAAGTCTGAGGCCGTTGTCTTGCTCACGAATCACAAAGAATTTTTGGAAATAAGGCCGGAAAAATACAAAGAAAAAAATATAAAAGCCATTTTGGATGGTATGAATTGCCTGGACAAGGAAGCATTTCTCAAGGCCGGGTTAATCTTCAAAGGCATAGGGCGCTAATAAGTTGTTTTTACTGAGAAATCTGATATAATAAAGCCATAAGCGCTAAGAACAAATTTATGCATAAAATAATCATCGTCGAGGACGACCCGATGCTCGGGGAAATATATGAGAAAAAATTCCTTGAAGCCGGTTTTGAAATGAAATTGGTGACGAGCGGGAAAGCCGTCGAAGGCGAGGTGTCCAATTATCAGCCGGAAATGGTGCTGCTCGACATTGTTCTTCCGGATATGGACGGATACGAAATTTTGGAAGTTTTGTCAAAAAACGCTTCAACCCGGACAGTTCCGGTCTATGTTTTCAGCAACTTGAGCGCGAAAGAAGATATTGAACGGGCAACCAGTCTCGGAGCAAAAGGTTTCATCACAAAATCAAGTTTCACTCCGACTCAATTGGTCGATGAAGTGAAAAAAATTCTTGGAAGCGCACCCGCAGAAACTGCAATTCCCGCTCTTGCAGCAAGTGTTCCAATCTCAAGTGGCGCCGAAAAGGCGATTTTCAATCAAAAAAACTCAAATGGACAAAAAATCCTGATCATCGAAGATGAGGATGTTTTCATTGAAATGTTTGGCGACAAGCTGAAGCAAGAAGGATTTGAAGTTGTCTCGGCCAAAAACGGAAAATGGGGGCTCAAAGAAGCGGAGAACGGCGGATTTGCCTGCATACTTCTTGACATGATGATGCCGGCAATGAACGGATACGAAGCGGTCAAAGAACTGCGCGCGAGTGAAAAATCGAAAAACACGCCGATCATCATCCTCTCCAATTCCGCTCTTGACAGCGAAGTTCGGCAAGCGCTCGCTCTCGGAGCGAATGAATATTATATCAAAACCCAGGTGACCCCTGGAGAAGTAGCGGACAGGGTAAAAGAATTGACAAAAAAATAGATATGGAGCGAACTCTGATCTCTGAAACAACTCAAAAAATTGACGAAACCGTGAAAATTTCCGGCTGGGTGAAAACCCGCCGCGACCACGGGAAAATTATTTTTATCGACCTGCGCGACCGGTCGGGTATTTTGCAGTGCGTGATCACGCCGGGAACGAAGGAATACGAAGAATTCAAAAAGATTCGGCCGCAATGGGTATTGAATTTCACCGGAAACATCAAGGAAAGACCGGAAAAGTTGATAAACTCCGAAATGAGCACCGGAAAAGTCGAGATGGACGTTCAGGAATTTGAAGTGTTGTCCGAAGCGCAAGAGCTGCCGGTCGACATCTCTGCCAATGATATGAATATTCACATCGAAACTCTTCTCGACAATCGAAATTTAACCATTCGCAACGAAAAAGTCGGCGCTATTTTCAAAGTTTATGATGAAGTTCTCAAGAGTTATGCTGACTATCTGCGCAGTCAAAATTTTTTGGAAATAAAGACGCCAAAACTTCTTTCGGCTTGCACGGAAGGCGGAGCTGAATTTTTCAAAGTGAAATATTTCGAAAAAGAAGCCTATCTTGCTCAAAGCCCGCAATTCTATAAACAGGCCGGAGTTGGAGCTTTTGAGCGTGTTTTTGAAGTCGGATCGGTGTTTCGCGCCGAACCGCATTTCACCAGCCGGCATATCAACGAATTTATTGGACTTGATGCTGAAATGGGATTCATTGACGGTCCGGAGGACGTGATGAATGCCCTCGAAGAAACAATGAAAAATATTTTGCGAAATGTAAAAGAAAAATGTCCAGACGAATTGAAAATATATGGGGCTGATATTGAAATTCCGGAAAAATTTCCGAGAATCAAATTTTCCGAGGCTCTTGAGATTCTCAAAAAAGAATTTGGAAAGGAAATGGAAGGGAATGAGATTGATCCGGAAGGAGAAAGACTCATTTGCGAGTGGGCGAAAAAAGAAAAAGGCAGCGATTTCATATTTCTCACCAACTATCCCTGGATGATCCGGCCGATGTATATCATGCCCAATCCGGAAAATCCAAAAGAAACATTCGGTTTTGATTTGCTTTATCGCGGAGTGGAAATTGCGTCCGGCGGACAAAGAATTCACGACCATGACCAATTGGTTGAAAATATGAAAAAGAAAAATCTTAATCCCGACGATTTCAAGAATTATCTTGAAATTTTCCGCTATGGAGTTCCTCCTCACGGAGGCTGGGGATTGGGCAGCGAGAGAATTGTCCAAAAAATTCTCGGACTCAAAAGCATCAAGGAACCCATTCTCTTTCC
>JBAZRT010000012.1:0-18456 GCA_041662765.1 Parcubacteria group bacterium | reverse complement strand
CGAAAGCCCCATGCGCTCGACGCAATCCTCGACGGTCGGCTCTTTCGGGACATTTGCTCCCCGCGAAATCGCCGGAAGAAAAAACATCCCCAGCGCAACGATAGATATCGAAACTAAAATTTTATCCGCTTTCAATTTCATATGGAGAGCTTGATATCATGTCCACATTTTCGTGTGGTTATTATTACTAAATTTGAAATACCAGCTCAACATCATCATCACCGCGAAAACCGGTACGAGCATCGCAAATATTTCTAATACCGGCAATGTTTCAAGGAGTGAAAAAGAAAAATCACCCCAGTTTCTTGCCACCGTGCCGCCGTCAGTAAATGACAATTTCGCGATATTCCAAAAATCCGACTCCAAAAATGCCCGTCCGAAAACGAATAGCGTATACGCGAGTGCCCCGAAAGAAACTGCCAGCCCCGCGCGGGCAAAAATCAACTTTCGCGCCACCTTTCGCCTATTTTCAAGTGATATTGCCTTCAATATCTTCCCTTCGAGTCCCCGCGGAGGTTCGATATTTTTGAGGTTTTTGAATATTTTTTGAAGATTTTGAGTCATATGGTTAATACGAAGAACCATGGCGTACGGACGCATTATTTATCTAATAAAACTTTTCTGAGGTTTGCTATCCCTCTCTGATGTCGACTTTTGATGGTGTTGTAGGGCTCGCTCAAAATTTCGGCTATTTCGTGAAGGGAAAAATCTTCTTTATAATGCAAAATTAGTACTGCGCGATAATAAGGCGAAAGTTTTGATAATATCTCTTCAAATTCTTCGGAAATATTTTTACGCTCCAAAACAACATCGGGCAAAAAATTTTCATCTGCGATATTTTCGAGCCAACTTTCCCCTTCTTCATCCGCGAAGGCTGAAAAAGGAATTTCTTTTTTCTTTCTAAAATAATCAAAAGCCGTGTTTTTCGCGATCGTGAAAAGCCAGGTCTTAAAACTTTTTTTTTGATCGAAACTCTTCAAATTTTTCCAGCATTTCACAAAAGTTTCCTGCGTGAGATCCTCCGCCGCGCCGCGGTCGCCTGCCAATCGATACAAAAAATTGTATATCGCCTTGAGATATATTTTCACAATTTCCGCAAAAGCCTCCTCATTTCCGGAAAGAATTTTTTCGATTATTTGCTTGTCAGATGAAATCTCCATAAATATTCCTTGCAATGTTTTGCATAATCAACACCGATTCGTTTGGACTTGATGATCTTCGGCAACCTTATTTTGGGGTCGCGCCCTTCGATCCACAATTTCTCGCCCTTTGTCATATCCCACTCATTGAAACGCTTGTCAATTTTCAAAAATCGGCAAAGCTTTCCGGGGCCGTTGGTTTCTTTTTCGGGAACTCCCTCAATTTTCACGCTTCGGATCAAAACCGCCGCCGGAAAATCTTTTTTTTCGGTCACAATGTTGAAATTATAGTACATCCCATAGATCAAATATATATACGCGCGACCCGGATCGCCGTACATCACAACTGTTCGCGGTGTTCTTCCCCGCGACGCATGATTCGCCAGATCGTCTTCTCCGACATAACCTTCCGTTTCCATGATCATTCCCCGCCAGATTTTGCCGCGATATTTCCGGACAAGAAAACAGCCGAGGAGGTTCCGGGCAACTGTTAGCGTGCTGCGGGAATAGAATTTTTGAGGAATAACTTTCATTTGTTGATAAATTTTTTATCTCGAGAAACCGGCCTTTGCATTTTTTCAAAATAGCGGAACTCCATAAGTGAGGGGAAAAAGGATTAGAAAAAATAAGATAGCTTCAAAATATAAGCAAAACAATATTCTTTTGTTGTTGGTGATTTTATCAATAACATAGCCCAAGGCTAAAATGGAAAATACCAACGCCGGAAAATAATGATACACGAGCATGAACCGATGAATGAAGACGAAGGAAACCCAATTTACCAAAAACCCGGTAAGTATGAAAAGAGGCACAAATTCCGATCTCAAAAAAGAAAGGTTCCATTTCAGCTGATTTTTCCAAATATTTTTTAATTTGCTAATGACTTTTGCGAAAAATAACCAAAGTGTAATTAATACCGCGAGAAAACTGGACCACCAAACCACCGGATTTCCAACAAGAAACATTTCTACGTTCCCCTTTTCCGCCGAGCTCATCCAATAAAGAATAGGCTTCCCCAAAAATGGCCAGCTGTACCACTTGCTGGAATAAGCGTGTACATTCGTCGTTTTTTCATTGACCGAATACATCAATGAATTTTCTTCAATAAACTTTCCGAAATAACCCAGGGGCTTGATATCTGGATCATTTTCATAGCCTGATCCAATCAATGTTTTTTGAAATTCGGGAGTGTTCATATAGTCGCCGGGACCCGTCTTGTCCAGCAGCCAAAAATGAAGTGCGAAGACAAAAAAATAAAAAACAATTGGAATGACGACCAGCGAAAGTATCCCTCCGGGCAGATTGACTTTTCTTTTTCCCGATTTAACCAGCGTAAGAAGATAGAAAAATATGATTATTCCCAAAAAACCCAGTCCTGTCCATTTGATCGAAACTGCGCAAGACGCGAAAAATCCGGCAATCGCCAAATGCCGCGCTGAAAAATCTTTTTTATATTTCAAAAAGTACAAGACCCCGAGAAAACCAAAAAACAGCAGCAGAGCATCCAGGAGTATGAAACGAGACTGCATTATGAGAGCATTATCGCAAGAAATAAAAAAACCGACCAGAAATGAAGCTCTTTCGGAAAAATTCATAGCTTTTGCCACAAGATAAAGAAGCGGACCCAGAAAAATTCCGGCAATAAGGGGTAATAATCGAAGAAACAGATAATCATTCGTTTCATATTCGTTGCTGCCAAATCCATAGCTGTGATAATGATCGTAGCCCATCAATTTTGCAGTTCCAGCGATGAGCATCTTGCCGAGAGGCGGATGAATATCGAAAAAATATTCTCCCTTGAGATAGTCCTGGGAAAAATCACCGAAAAAAGACTCGTCGAAAACGACTTCCTTTGGCTGGCTAAAAAAGAGCAGGTGAGAAAAAAGAGAAATTGCTAATATAAAAAAGAAGTATTTGCTCTTCATACAAAAAACCTATCCGGCAATAATGCATCAATTATTTTATTATTTTTTCTGAAAGACGCTGATCGCGTTTTCATAAACTTCGATCATCTTTTTTGCGCAAACAGAAGATGTGTATTTTTCCCGCGCGACTTTTTTTGCTTCCTCGCCAAATTTCTTTCGCAAACTTTCATCCTCGATCAATTTTTGTACGGCTTCTCCGAATTCTTTTTTATTCTCCGAAACCAAGAAGCCCGTTTTTCCGTCTTCGACAATATCCTTGACTCCCGTCGCCCGCACCGCCACGATCGGCAGTCCGGAATACATCGCCTCGGTCAATACCATCCCCTGCGTTTCGGATTTCGAAGCATAAACGAAAATATCCCCCGCGGAATAATAATCTTTTTTCTCTTTATCGGAAACAATTCCGACAAAAATAACTTTGTCCGCCAATCCAGCGTCCGAAACCTTTTCAACCAGTTTTTCTTTTATACTCCCGTCTCCACAAACCATAAATCTTGTCTTTTCGTCGCTTTCCAAGATTTTTGAAACGGTCTCGAGCAAAAATTCCGTATTTTTTTCCTCCGTGAGGCGCGTCACCACAAGAAGCAACGTCTCATCATCTTTTATGTTGTATTTTTTTCTCACATTTTCTCGATCAGAATTCACAAACTGCTCTTCTTCGACTCCGGTCTGAACAGCCGTGATATTTTTGTTCGTCATGCCCCATTTTTTGATTATTTCCCCAACTGACGGCGTCGGGACAACAACTTGGTCGCATCGATTGGCATATTTTCTCGCATTTCGCACAGTGAACCAGACGGCTATTCTTTGCGGAACAAACGACGCAAAATGAGCATACTGGTCATAAAGCGTATGCCAGGTGAAAACAAGCGGGATGTTTTTCTTTTTTGCCCAATGCATTGCCGCGCTTCCCAAAAGGTTTGGGTGCTGGGAGTGAACAATATCCAGATCCAAATTTTCAATAACTTTCGATATTTTTCGTGAATATGGAATTGAAATTGGAAACTTGATCTTTATATTTGTCTCAACCGACGGATAGCGAAAGACATTCGGATTGTTGTCGTGATAATCTTTCCACTGCGGCGCGAAAATATGCACCTCGTGCCCCATTCGCTCGAATTCCTTTCGGAAACTTTCAACAGAACCGGCCACACCATAGGGATTGGGCAAGTAATTGTTCGTAAAAATCGCTATTTTCATATTTTTTCAATAAACTCGCCTATCTTCTCCCAGGCCTTTCGATCCCCTGCAAAAACATGATATCCGTCTTTCACCCAGTATATTTCTTTGATTTTGGATTTCACGCTGTCAAAGATCATCTGCGGAGATTTCTTCGAAACCATATGGTCAGTCGTGGACTGCATAATGAGAATCGGTTTCGTGATTCTCGGAAGAATCGATCGCGTCGCGTCGGAAAGGCGCACCACCTCTTTTGCGCTTTCGATCGGATAGTACATATACACTTTTCTGTCGCCCATTTTTTTGCGCGCCCAGGGAGGATAGTATTTCCTCCGATATTCTTTCGTCAGTCCCATAAAAAAAAGGCCGATTTTCACAAAGGGATGAAACTTGTATTTTACCGCTGCCCCAAGAGGGATGACTCCCGCGACCGATTCTTCTTCCGAAAGGATCATTGCAAGGTCACCGCCCATTGAAATTCCACAAATAAAAATTTTTGAAGAAATTTTTTCCAACTTCTGCAATTCTTTTTTCGCGTCCTCGAGCCAATCTTTCCAATGCACCCGCTCCAGATCTTCCGGTCTTGTTCCATGCCCGCGAAGCAGAGGGGCGCTGACTGTATATCCGAAAGAATTGAGATATTTTCCGAGCGGAAAAAGCTCGTCGGGCGGCGAAGTCCATCCGTGTAACAGCAACACGCCGACCTTATTGTCGCCTTCCAGCAAAAACGGCTCGCTATTGTATATATTTTTTTCTTTCATTACCCACCAATCGTAGCAAAAACCGCGCAAAAAATCAAAAAAAAAGCTTGGCTTTGAAGAATTTTGAGAGCTTTGCTCGAAAAAGGGAAAAGCCAAGATTTGGAAAAAACAAACAAAAAATCCCCCATTTTGTAGAGGGACTTTTTGCTTCAATTTTTGAAAAATTACATAACCGCGTCTTTGAGCTTTTTGAGGACTTTCGCCTTCAAAACGGTTTTGGCCGGAATGCTGATTGCTTCTCCGGTCATAGGGTTTCGACCCATGCGGGCGGCTCGGTGCTTTTTCTCGACCTTCACGAGGCCGGGAATTTCAACAGCTTCTTTCTTGACCGTGGCCTTCACGATCTCAGCCATTTCTTCAAGGACGGTGATAATGTCCTTTTTGGCCAGTTGAGTCTTTTCAACCAGCGCTTCCACGAGTTCTTTTTTCTTCATGGTTTTTGACGTTAATTATGATGTTATTGTTTTCGACTTTAAAATACTAACAAAATACTGGCTTTTCCGCAATGTTTTGTCAAGGGGGAGGAAGAAGGCCTTGCTCTTAGTAGCCCCAAGGGGAGTCGGACCCCTCTTTTCAGGATGAAAACCTGATGTCCTAACCGATAGACGATGGGGCCATAAAACGGATAGTACAAAGCAAATGATAGCAGAAAATACTGAGTTAGTCAACAAAAGAGGGCAGGCTTTATACTTTTTGCCTTATACTTTATACTGAACACATGAATCCCGTCAAAAAATCAGGGAATTCCAGGATATTATTTTTAAACCAAGCAAAGCATTGAAAAAATATTTTTCCAAAGGGGTGAATATCCTTGCTATTGAAACTTCCTGCGATGAAACAGCGGTTTCTCTCGTGCGAGCCGAAAAAAACAATTTTGAGATTGTTGATGACATCGTGTCTTCTCAGATCAAGGTGCACGCCCCTTTTGGAGGAGTCGTACCGAATTTGGCTGCCCGCGAACATCTCAAAAATTTGCCGCTTCTTCTCAAAAAAATATTCAAAAAACACAAAATTAGCTCAAAAAATATAGATATGATCGCCGTTACCCAAGGCCCGGGGCTTATTCCGGCTTTGCTCATCGGTACGAATTCTGCAAAGGCACTTGCCTATGTCTGGAAGAAGCCCTTGATCGGCGTGCACCATATCGCAGGGCATATTTATGCCAACTTCGCTGGAAAAGTTCAAAGATCGAAGGCCGAAGATCAAAATTCTGAAATACAATTTCCCGTATTGGCCCTGATCGTTTCTGGAGGGCATACGCAGCTGATCTTGATGAAGAAACACATGGATTTCAAAATTGTCGGCGAAACCTTGGACGACGCTGCCGGAGAAGCTTTCGACAAGGTGGCAAAAATTTTGAATCTCGGCTATCCCGGCGGACCGATAGTTTCAGCCATCGCTGATAAGTTCAAAAAAAATACTGCACATCGGCTGCCTCGCCCTATGCTGAATTCAAACAATCTCAATTTTTCTTTCTCCGGCCTTAAGACCGCCGTATTATATATCGTAAGAGACAATCCCGAAATTTTGAAACACAAAAATCTCACCGCCGCCCTCTGCGCCGAATTTCAACAAGCCGTGATCGACGTCTTGGTTTCCAAAACCCTGCGCGCGGCAAAAAAATACAATCCGAAAACGATTCTGCTCGGCGGCGGAGTATCGTCCAACAAAGAATTGCGCAAACAAATGAGAAAAGCAATAATAAAAAACATGCCAGATACCAAGTATCATTTGCCATTTGCCAAATACTCCCTCGACAATGCCGCGATGATTGCTATTGCCGGATATTTTCAATATAAGTTGGCAAAAAACCCATCCACCTTCGGTGGCAAAAATAAATTTCTGAATAATTGGGAAAATTTGGAGGCCGACGCGGGTCTTGAACTAAAAAAATGAAAAATATCATAAAAATCATTCTTCTAGCCTCTGTTTCCGTCTCGCTTGCAATCGTGGCCGAACAATTGGTCGCCGCATTGACCAGCGCTTTTTGGCAAAGAGAGATCGTTTTTGAATCATATCTGCATTTCACTTGGTTTCTCGCCTTTTCAGCGACCATCGAGGAGATTTCAAAATACTGGGCCGTGTATTTTGTAATGAAAAATAAATTTGGCCTGCAAAAAGGCCGCCTTGTCCTCTCTTCCCTTTTCTTGGGCGCCCTGTGGGGAATCCTCGAAATCGGATTGGTTATTTTCACTGATCAAAAATATTTTTCCGAATTCCGATCCGGAAACCCGGAAGTGATCTTTTCCTTCGTTACCGTCATTGCACTCCATGCTCTCACCGCATACCTCATGGGAGTGTTCATTTCCTCCGGCACCTTCTCCGGCCGGTTGAAGCACCTGAAAATAATTTTCTTTCCCATTCTCATCCACCTGCTTTTCAATTTCCTCGTCATCCAAAAAGGCAATTTCACGAACTATCTGATCATTCTTTCGTTGGCCGTATTCTTTTTGATCGGAACATCTATTTTAGCTATCAATTCCAAAAAGCTTGCCTAATTGTAAAACTGGATATATACTGAAAGCAGCAAAAATCATTAGCATAAGCGCAATTCTATGAAAGAAAAAAAGTCATTTTTTGAACGGCTCACTGGCTCAAGAAATGTTCCGGAAAGAGAAGCATACAGGGAACAAGGCCAGTCCTTCAGCTATCAAACGCAACCCACAATTCAGCCTCAAGCTCAGTCTCAGATGGAAGGACATTCCATTCAGCCGCAAGCAAATATGCAGGAAGACTTCGCCGTTGAGCCAAGCGCTCCTGCCGAGCAGGACGAGAATTGGGCGGGAGATTCCGAGGGCCAGCTCACAATTGATGTATATCAAACCGACAATGATATCGTGATCAAATCGACCATTGCCGGCGTTAAGCCTGAAGATCTGGATGTGACGATCAACAACGACATGGTGACCATTCGCGGAGACCGAAAGAATGAGGAAGTGGTTGAGAGCGAAAATTACTATTACCAAGAATGTTATTGGGGAACATTTTCGCGCTCAGTGATCCTTCCCGTTGAGGTCATCGCCGACAAAGCCGAAGCCGCGATGAAAAATGGGATTCTCACCATTCGCCTTCTCAAAGCCGACACGACCAAGAGCAAAAAGATCCAAGTGAGAGGATTCTAGTACGCCTCTCATAAAAATACTTTTAAAAACCATGTCTTGCCAAGAGACATGGTTTTTTGCAATGACTTGTATTCCCGGCGTTTTTCAAGTATTCTAAAGACAATGAAACGCGTAATTTTTTTTGTTGCCACAATTTTTGCTCTCGCACCTTTCGCGACCCATGCTTCGAAGATCAATCTCGGAAATTTTTCCATGAATGAAATCCAAAAGATCACGGCCGCGCCAATCAATTTTCACTTTGCTGGCAATACGATATCTGCAGACAAAAGCGCCCTTTCCAGCTGGCTCAAAATTCGTCCGGCTCTCAGAGTGAGTCAAAAGTACAACTCCGAAGCAGAAAACATCGACTTTTTTCCGACTGATGATCCAGCAGCAAAAATATATTTCCGCTTTATCGATCGTGAACAGGACCGATATCATATCCGCATCTCAACCGGCCTGTCCCTCAATGAGGATGGCCTCAAGAATTATCTTGCGAAAATGAAAGAGGGCTCGCGCGTTCAGCCGCAAAACGCGAAGCTTTCTTTTGAAAGCGGAGATATCAGCGCATTTTCTCTTTCAAAGGACGGGTATGAAATCAACAGTGAAAAAGGTTTTGAAAATATCAAAAAAACATTTTTGGAAAATCCATTTTCAAAAGATTTGAGTCTCGAAACAAATGTTCTGAAGCCGGAAGTGACCAGCACCGACCTCGACAAATACGGAATCAAAGAACTGATCGGCGAAGGCGTTTCCAATTTTCGCGGTTCGCCCAAAAACCGTATTCACAACGTCACCATCGGCGCCTCAAAGTTCAACGGCGTCCTGATCAAACCCGGTGAAGAATTTTCCTTCATTGAGACCCTGGGACCAGTAGATGCTTCCACTGGATATCTCCCTGAACTCGTCATCAAGACGGATAAAACCGTTCCCGAATTCGGAGGAGGAATGTGTCAGGTTTCAACGACGATGTTTCGTGCCGCTCTCAACTCGGGACTCAAAATCACCGCCCGCACCAATCATGCCTATCCGGTTCAATATTATGCTCCTCAAGGACTTGATGCTACGGTATATATTCCAAAACCGGATTTGATGTTTTTGAACGACACTCCCAATTATAT
Source organism: Parcubacteria group bacterium (assembly GCA_041662765.1). Classification (GTDB taxonomy): domain Bacteria; phylum Patescibacteriota; class Minisyncoccia; order Moranbacterales; family UBA11712; genus JAPLXD01. Next base: position 9,230 of record JBAZRT010000012.1, on the reverse strand, counting down.
TTTGGTCCAAACACGCATCGAGGGAACACAATTGTTTTTCGATTTCTTTGGCACAAGCGACGGCCGCCAAACCAAACTAGTTGGACCTTTTGTCACAGAACGCGGTGAAAAAGGCGCAATGAAAACAATTGTCACACAAGAAGTTTACGGCGCTGATGGAAATCTCATTCGAAAAGCTGAATTCAAAAGCAATTATAAGTCACCTTCCTTATATCCACACCCGGGTGAGGAAAAGATAACCGAAAAGCCATCCGATTGGTCACAGAAAGAATGGAAGGCATACAAAAAAGCGAACGGGATGTAAGCTGATTGACTTATCGCGAAAAATATCTTATACTCTTCGAGTGTGATTTTGTTTTTGAATTGCGCGCGAAAATATCCAATGTCCTCGTAGTTCAACGGATAGAACACTAGCCTTCTAAGCTGGTTATGGAGGTTCGATTCCTCCCGAGGACACAAGAACATTGGAATGAGATGGCGACGCGTCCATAGCTCAGTTGGTAGAGCAGGGGACTCTTAATCCCAAGGTCGCAGGTTCGATCCCTGCTGGACGCACAAAAGAGAAAGGGTCGGGAAAACCAGAGTTTTCCCTGGGTGGAAGCCTTGAAACCGAATGTTTCAAGAAACAACATGGCGGGTATCGTTCAATGGCAGGACATTGGGTTGTGGTCCCAAGAACCTGGGTTCGATTCCCAGTACTCGCCCTCGCGTAGATTTCGTCGACAATCATAAAAAAATCCGCGAACTGGTCACGGATTTTTTTGTCCACTTTTTATGCACTGTCCAAAATCTAGCTGGCAAACGCATCAGACGAAAATCCACTATTCTCAAGGTGTTCACGCAACATTTTCTTTCCCCGACTGATGAGCGTACCAACAGTTCCAATCGGAATATCAAGCTTTTCTGAAATTTCGCGATAGCTCGCTTCCTCAGCATATTTCATCGTGACCGCATTTCTGTATTTTTCGTCGAGATCTTCAAGCGCGCTCAGAACCACTCCTCCATTTATCTTTCCATAAACCTCTTCTCTGACATCACGGCCGTCGCTGATATTTCCCAAAGCGTTATCACTTTCCAAGGATACAACCATCTCACTTTTTCTCTTGTTTTTGCGCCAGTAGTTTATGGTCTCATTGTGGGCGATTCGGTATATCCAGGAAGAAAAAGATTTATCCGGATCATATGAATTGAGGTTTATATAGACCTTCATGAACAATTCCTGGACAATATCTTCAACTGATTCGGAGGATACGCCGCTGATGCGCCGGACATAACGCCGAAGCTTGTCCTCATATCTCTCGATCAGAAGACGATAGCACTCCTTGTTCTCTTTCACATACGCGACGATTTCCTGGTCGGTTTGCAAGCCGCAGAATTCTGAAAGATCACAGGGACACGCAGACCCGATTTGTTGTGTTGTTTTCTTTTTCATATTTTTTGATTTTAAGAAATTAAATCTGTCTCGATTATATACAACCCACATTAAGATTGGATTAAGCCTTGTTCATAACAAAAAAGAAAAGCATATCTTGCAAATAAACAATAAAATGTACTAAGATAGGCTCATATGCGTGTTCTCATCATTGAAGATCAAGAAAATTTAGCCAAACTCATAAAATCCGGCCTGGAGGCGGAAGGATTCGCCGTCGATTGCGTTTTTGAAGGCGAAGCGGGCTTCCGAAGGATCTCAATGAACCACAAAGACTATGACCTCGTGATCCTAGATTGGATGCTGCCAAAAATGAATGGAGATGAGATCTGCCGAGAAGTGCGGAAAAAACAAATTGATGTCCCTATTCTGATGCTCACGGCGCGCGACGGAGCCAAAGATGTGATCAAAGGCCTCGAGGATGGCGCCGATGATTATCTAACCAAGCCTTTTTCTTTTGATATTCTCGTCGCCCGTATTCGAGCCATCTTGCGCCGACCGAAATCCGCCCTGCCTATCGAACTTTCCGCGGGTGATGTTGTTCTCAATCCCGCTACCAAAAAAGTTTTCCGCAAAGAAAAAGAGCTTGAACTCACTCTCAAAGAATTCGCTCTGCTGGAATATCTCATGAGAAACAAGGGAACCGCCGTGACCCGAGACCAAATACTTTCAAACATTTGGGACTTCGCCTTTGACTCTTTCACGAATGTTGTTGATGTTCACATCACGAATTTACGCAAAAAACTCGGAGACAAAGAAGGAGCAATCGTCGAAACCGTCCGCGGGATCGGCTATCGGATAAGTGAATAAAAAAATTTTGCAATAAAAAAGAAGAGCAGGATTTGATCCTGCTCCTTTTTTTCATAATAGACATCACTTTATTTCATCTTGCGAATAAAACAAAGAATATCGTTCCTTTCCCCTCTTCCGATTCGAACCAGATCTTGGCTCTGCCGCGCTCGGCTGCAATATGCGCCATATACAAACCCAGACCAGCCCCCTCGGAGCTCATTTCTTTTGCATTTTCGGCGCGAAAAGACTTGTTGAATATTTTTCGCTTCTGTTTTTCTGGAATTCCGCAACCAGTGTCGGAAACCGAAAGAAGCACACCCGCCTTGTCTTCTTTCAGCTCAATCGAAATACTTCCACCCGCACCAGTATAGCGAATTGCATTTAAGAGAAGATTTTCAAAGATGATCCCAAAACTATTCAAGTCGAATTCGATGGGTGCAATTTCCTGTTCAATATTCTCATCGATTTTTAATTTTTTTTCTGAGGCAAGAGGCCCAAGTCCCTTCACCATTTCTCGAATTGCGGAAGACGCATCTACTGATTCTGATCGAGTCTCAAAATTTCCCATATCAACCCGAGAGACATTGAGCAAATTATTGATGAGAAGCGTCATCCTTTTCGTCGCTTTGAAAACTTCCCCCATGTATTTTTTCTGTTCAGGAATCATTTCTCCCGCCACGCCGCGAAGCAAAAGCTCTGATGAAAGCGCAATCGAAGAAAGCGGTGTTCTGAGCTGATGAGATGCGAGCGATATAAATTCATCTTTGGATTTTTCCATTTTCTTGCGTTCGGTGATGTCTTTGGCTATATGAGCAACTCCGACAATTTTTCCAAATTCATCCAAGATCGGCGATGTCGTCACCAACAGCACTTTCCCAAGCGTTGGATCATCCACTTCCTCGGTATGCGATCGTCCATCTTTTTTGGTCATAGCGAGAGGACAGGTCATCCACGGCTGATGCCGTTTGTGCACCACTTCATAACATTTTTTTCCAATTATCTCCGATCCCCTCTTTCCAAGAAATTCAAGCAATGCCTTGTTGGCCTTAATAATCGTATGATTGATATCCAGAATAAAAATCGGGTCAGAGATTGAGTTAAAGGTCATGCCCCATTCATCAATTGCTTTCTTCAACTCCGCCTCCTTATCTTTCAGGTCCTTGAAGATAGAATGATATGGTCTCATGAGGCCAGATTCCACAAAGGCCAGATAACTAACATAGAACGCCAGAACCCTCAGAAGATGCCCGAGCTCGTTCGGAAAGCTATATACTCCGACATAAAGCGTGAAAGCTACGGTGGAAACAAAAAAAACAAACAGGATGGAATATATCAGATAAAGCGTCCTCCGTTCGAGCATATTTCTGCGACTCCAAAAAAAGTAAGAAGACAACAGAAAAAGAAAAGCCACAACGTATTCGCTGATTTTTTTGAAGGCGGTAAGACCCGCTCCCTCGATGTAAGCCGCGGGAAAAATTTTCCAATAAAAAATAGAAAGCATAAGAAATAAAAATGCGGCCAAATAGCCAAGCAGAATGGCCACGGCTTTCATCTTTCTTCCCAGAAGAAAAGGGGCCGCGACAAAGGCGATAGCCAAAATATATTCATTGGCCAGCCATAGCTGGGTAGCCAAATTTGAATTTTCGCTTGTTCCTGCAATAACCCCCATACCGCGATAAGTCAGTCCATGAATCAAGCTGATAATCCCGGCCACCAGGAAAGCCGCTCCAAAAAAGAGAAAATAGTTGTTTTTTGAGAATTTTCGAGCATTCCAAGCCAGCAAAAAAATAGCCATGCCGATAGCCGCTCCAAAAAATTCCGCCAAAGTGTGGAAAAGCAGATAATTATACCGGCCGATTACGGACAGAAACACGAGGATTGCTCCTATCTGCAAAACACCGAACCTCAAACGAGTCACAGGAAATTTGTTTAATAGATTACTCTCCATAAATTAGTACAACTGACAAAGGTATTCTATTTATAGCATGAAAGAATGTTTTGTAAACCCGGATACGGCAAAAAAAGAGAGTGACGCGTATTTTCCCCACCATTTGACCCTTCAGCGATAAAAAGCTAAGATATAATCAATGTTATCCGTAAAAAAACATTATGGAGAAAAATCAAACCGAACAAAAAGCCATTTTGATCGTTGAGGACGATACATTTATGGCGAGTCTCCTGGAGCGGAAATTCAAGCAAAACAATTTTCAGATCTTTAGGGCAGCAAGTGTTGATGAGGCCCGCGAGATCATCAAAGCCAATCCGATCAATCTTATTCTTCAGGATATCATCCTCCCCGGAACGGACGGGATTTCTTTTCTCAAGGAGCTGAAAATGAACCCTCAGTTCAAGCATATCCCGGTAATCATCACTTCAAACCTAGGCCAACAGGATGAAATTGACCGAGGTCTCGCCGAGGGCGCCAACGATTATATCGTGAAAGCTCACGCCACACCTGGTGAAATCGTGGAAAAAGTTACAAATATTCTTAGCCAATAACGATTTCTATTTTTCAATACGCCAAAAGTGGAAAACAAAAGTAGCAGCGCAAAAACGAAATATGTCTGGTTGTTTCAGATTATCACTGTCGCCTCAGCAGGCGCGGCCTTTTATTATGCTGTTCTTCCGATCCCAGCCGTCATTTTCTTGTTTGTCACAGTAATCGTAAACTCGATATTATTCAAAAGCACATTTTCCGAACTGAAAATCACTCGGGAATCATGTTCAGCCGAAACGGAAGACAAGTCCAAAAAAATAGAAGAGTTCGACAAGATCACCCGCCAATTGGTCAAACGGGAATTGGAAGTCGCCCACGTCAATCAAAAACTTGGAGAGCTGGATGCCGCCAAATCTGATTTTATTTCCGTAGCAGCCCATCAGCTCCGAACTCCTCTTACCGGGATAAAATGGTCCTATACCGCGCTTCTCGACAAAGAAACGGGGCCGCTCAACGCTGATCAAAAAGAAATTGCTGAAAAAGGATTCTCTGCTATCAATCAATCAATTGACCTCATCAATGACCTTCTCAATGTCGCCCATCTTGAAGAAGGAAATCTTGATTTTGTTTTCAAGAAGCAATCTCTCATTCCTATTATCAAAAAAGCCGTGAACGGAATTGATCTGATCACTGAAGAGAAAAAAATAACACTGACTCAAAAAATTCCACTTGAAACAGGTTTTCCGGAGCTCAACATTGATGCCGACAAAATGGCGTTGGCTGTGGCAAACTTACTTGACAACGCCGTGAAATATACTCCAGTCGGCGGAAGAATCGATTTTAGCGTCAGCCAAGACCAGGGGTTGATAAAAATTTCCGTACAAGACAGCGGGATCGGCATACCGAAAAGCCAGAAGGGACGGCTCTTCACGAAATTTTTCCGGGCCGACAACGCAACAAAAGTTCAAACTGCCGGTACCGGCCTGGGTCTTTTTATGGTAAAAAATGTCGTTGACCGTCATGGCGGAAAAATCATCGTCGAGAGCGAAGAAGGAAAAGGCACGACTTTCATCATCACTATTCCGGAAATCACGGCGAAGAAGAGTTGAAGAAAGTTTTGTATTTTTGCAACCAAAAATCCGCGCAAAGCGGGATTTTTTTTATTTCCCAACATCCGATGTTGGGAAGCGGCCTAATCTTTAAGATAAATTTTTCAAATAATCTTTAATTCTTTCGTGATCTTCACTCTCTTTTTCACCCTTAAAATATATCTCAATAAAATCAACTTTATAATGTTGGCGATAAAAAGCATAAATAACTCGTATTCCGCTCTTGGAACCTCGCCCTTTCAGCGCTTTGCACGCAAATTTTTTAATTTTGCAAATCTTTATTTCTTCTGAACAAAAACCTTGAACCGGAAAAACACTCGAGTTATTTATACGCTTGAGGTGAAAAAGTTCTATCGCGTCGCGTTTAGCGTTCTCTAAATCATCCCCAAGCGTTCGATATTTTTTGAGAAGGCGCTTAAAATCCTTATGGAAATAATCAGTTGCTTCATATCTAATCTTCATCGGCGTTGTCATATTCTCGTACCGATGTTTCGGAAGTGCGATAGAACACAGACTCATAATTAAGAGGTTTGCCATTCTTCGCGCTAATCCAAGGCACATCTTTATGTGATAAATCAGAGAGTTGGCTTGCTGTTAAATCTGAAAGGCGCTGCAATTCCCAATCGATATGTTCCTGCTCTTGTCCGTTTAATATGCTCAAATCCGGCTCAATCTCCGGATCAACCAGATATTTGGTTTGGGGGTATTGATAGAATTTGCTTTTAACAATTTCAACTTCTTCTTTCTTTACCATATCGCCAATGATATTTTCAAATAGAAGCGGCGTTGGTCCGTGATGATTTTTCAAATATACCAGTCCCATCAATTGATCTTCGTATTTTTCATAATAGTCAAAATCTATAAAATAGAGCAACTTATATAAAACTGTCATGCCAACATTCGGCTTGCCGCCAATTTTCTTTAGGATATAAAACAAAACCTGTCGAAACTTATCAACTTTCTCCTGCGGAACACTGATTCTTATTTTGTTATCCGCTTTTTGCGCCTGTTTCTTCTTCCCACTCACTTTTACAACAGCCACCAGCCCCTCCTTTTCTTGCAAAAAATCCTCAAAAGAAATGCTAAAAATATCCGCCAGCTTTTTTGCTTCGGTAATGGTCAAATCCCGTTCGCCTTGTTCTTTTTGAACATAAGTCGGGCGCGAAATACCCAATTCTGACGCTAAAAATTCTTGCGTCAAATTGTGCTTTTTTCTCAATTGTTGGATAAATTTTGCAAGCATATAGTTGTCCTCTAGTTTAATCTATGTAAAATTATTTGTCAAGAGCAATGTAAAAAAATTATACACAGCCATACCCCGCCTATAAAAACGGCCATTTTTGACCGCTCTTGGCTGTTTTCTGCGATTTCCTAACATTGAATGTTAGGACTGATTGCTACTACTGTATTGTTCTTTTTTTTCTAATACTTCTTAAGAATTTTTAATAATTCCAACAACCTTTCCATTTATAAAAAATTCATCATCTGAATGAAGATAAATTGGCTCATAGTCAAAGGACGAATCCGATCTAAGGATGATCTGATTATTTTTTCGATCATTAATAAAGCGCTTGATTGTTGCTTTGCTATCAATTATAGCGAGAACAACATCATTCGTTTCCGCGTTCCTAACATCTCCATCCACGATTACAAAATCGCCGTCTTCGATGCGCTTATCCCCTATTTCTGCTCGATTCATTGATGAGCCATCCGTTTTGATAGCATAAAGACCAGTTGGATTTAATCGACCAATAAGCTTACTCGATACTCGCAAAAACCCTTCAAAATTCTGCTCTGCAAAAATAGTTGCCGGACCACAATTTGCGGTTCCGATTATCGGAATCGAAAAAAGTCGGGATGCCTTTTTCAAAAAACCTTTCGACCAGCTAGGTGCGCCAGTCGTTCTATCCATAATCCCTTTAATTCTGTCTATAGTTAAAAATCCTTTCTTTTGAAGTTGCAGAACATGATGCTTTATTTTTTGAGGTGATTCATTGGGCATGCCAATGTTTCTGGCCATTTCACGAAGACTAAGCTTCGCTAAATTTTCCTTTTTTGATAATTCCAAGAGCTTTTGTTGTATTGTATGCATATTTAAAGTATAGCATGCGGAATTATAAAGTCAATAACTCCTTAATACTTGACGGATAAAGACATTTCTGCTAGGCTGATACGAGGAAAGTGCACTTCTTCTAGTTTCCCTAGAAGCTAGCTAATCAACCCGGCCCCTACTCTAGGGATAGAGCTACTAATACAAAATCATGGCCAGATACATCGTGAAACAAGACAATGCCAAAAAGTATTATTGGATTTTAAAATCCGATAAAAACGGCAAGACAGTCACCATGAGCAGCGAAGCTTATGAGTCAAAGCAGGGAGCAGATAACTCCATTGCATGGACGAGAGCTAACGCAAAAGACGCCGATTATGAAGACTTAACTTAATCAGTTAATCTTCGAGACCTGCAACCGCCTACTGCAAATAGGCGGTTGTTTTATTATAAAACAAACTTTTTCCACTCGCTCCAATTACCGCTTTCGCATAACTAACCCTAACATTGAATGTTGGTGCTAGATTAAATCATCCCTACTTAATTTTTCTTATATAATCCAATGCTGTTCATCCCAACACTTAATGTCCAGTTGGATTAATTATAAAGTCGCTTCGTTTAATGTTGTTTTCACTTCAAGACTATTAACAAAATTATCAATATCTGAAATCCTAACCTCTAAACCATCTTTCTTGATAAAACTAAAATAGCGTTCGGTATCAATAAAAGATTTTGGCGAAATAAACACAGAATAAGATTTTGTCCCATTTTTAACATATTCCTCAAGGTGCCGATGTACCGAAAATGATTCTCTGATATGCTGTTGCGTTCCAGTTAATAAAGTTACCTCGACTAAAATCGTGTCTTTATCTTCCATGCATTCAATATCAGGACTTCCACCGGAAGCAAAACTCGTAGGCAATCCTTCATCATCGGACACAAAATTCGGCTTTACTATAACATTTGGTAATTTTTTAAGAATAGCCAATGAAGTTAAAAACTCCAATCGCAAAGGCTGTTCAATGATTTTCAAAATGTCATCACTGGAAGACTTTTTTTGCGCCAAATTAAGCAATTCATTTTTAATTGATTCCCAAGTATAATGGTTGACCCATTTTTCTAATTCTGCTTTTGTGGTTTTTGTCGGAGCTTTAAATACGGAAAGCGTAGCGATTAAGTCATGATCAACTTGTCCGATATATTCAAAAAATTCTTTTTCATTTTTAAATTCTTCATAAGAAACATATTTTTTCAAAATATAATCAACGGTAGCCGTTTCTTTTGTGTTTATATCTATGAAACGACCGCCTCCACGAAGAGAGAGTAAGCCAGTTAAACGCATTTTGCGAATAAAATCATCGGGGTAATCTCCTAAAATTGAGTTATCGTCTCTCTTTGTTTCATTCAGCAACC
>JBAZRT010000011.1:0-18738 GCA_041662765.1 Parcubacteria group bacterium | reverse complement strand
ATTGAGAGGGCTGCAGGATTTCTAAAGAGTGAGGGGATTGCAGGACCGATTTTCAACAATTATGACATCGGCGGATATCTCATATGGAGTCTTCCAAAAAATGAAAAAGTTTTTGTGGACAACCGGCCGGCAGAATATCCAGGCAGCTTTTTCACGGATATCTATAAGCCGATGCAGGAAAATCCGGAGATTTTCAAAAAGATCGATCAGCAGTATAATTTCAATACGATTGTTTTCTCCCGCAGCGACATCACGCCATGGGGAATGAATTTCTTGAAATTGATCAGAGAAAATCCGGACTGGACGAAGGTTTTTGAGGACGATTACGCTGTTGTTTTTCTTAGGAAAAATGAAGGGAATGGGACAATCATAAATTCAGCGGAACTGGGCAACTGATGAAAAAATATTTAGCGGTTATAAAAATCGAATGGGGGAGGCAGATGACTTACCGGGTCAATCAATTTACCTATCGGATCGGCAATATTTTTGAAATTTTGGTTCAAATTATTATTTGGACGGCTATTTTTCAAAAGGCGGCGATTATAAAAGGGTACACTTATCAGGAGATGATGACCTATATAATAATAGGCTGGCTGGTTTCTTTTCTGATGGCGAATTTCGGCTTTGAATCCTTCATCTCCGATCATATTCAAAGAGGAGAGCTTTCTAATTTTTTGTCGAAACCGATTGACTATGTCAATTATCTGATCGTGCTCTCGATCGGGCGAGCCAGCTTCACTCTTGCCGTAGCATTTTTGGCGAATATACTGATTGTCCTGCTGTTTCGCAATAGCTTTATTTTTTCCAAGAATATTTTTGTATGGCTTATTCTTCTGGCCATGATCCTGATGGGATATTTTATTAAACTCTTCCTCTCGATTCTGATCGGATTTATATCCTTTTGGACAACCGATAATTCGGGAATATTTTATTCCATAAACACCCTTTCAAAATTTCTCTCAGGCGCTTATTTTCCGATCAACATTCTTCCTGCCGCTTTTTTGAATTTCAGCTTGGCTTTGCCCTTCATATATACATTCTATCTTCCTGCACAACTTTATCTCGGAAAAATATCGATTCTCCAGGGATTGCAGGGTTTGGGCTTGGAAACTATATGGGTCGCAATTTTGTATTGTGCAATAAAGGTCGTTTGGAAAATGGGGCTTAAGAAATATGAAAGCGTTGGAATATGATCAGAAAATATTCAATGATTATAAACAATGAAATCCAAAGGCAATTCACGTATCGTTTGAATATTGCCGCGTATGCCTTTGGAAATATTGCGGAACTCGTTGCTCTCACTGTTGTTTGGACGATCGTGTACAGGAATATCGATACGATTCAGGGCTATAGCTCGAATGAAATGATCACGTATGTGGTTTTTGCCTGGTTCTTTTCTTTTTTGACGACAACATACTCTTTTGAGCAGAACGTGGCTCGCGATATCCATCAGGGAACTCTTTCCAGCTTGCTGATAAAACCGCAAAGCTATATTCGCTATGTAATGGCTGTCGCGGTCGGTCGGATATCGATTGCATTTGGGATAGTGATCATTCAAGGGATTTTGGTATTCTTATTTTTCAGCGATGTGCTGATTTTCTCGGTCGATCTTCCGACAATTTTCTTGCTTTTTTTCATGCTCGTCGCCACTTTTGCAATAAATCTCTTTCTGTCGATTATCATAGGCTTTATTGCTTTCTGGACAAATGAGGTGTTTGGGCTATACTATTCACTCAAGGTTTTTGCGAAGTTTATGTCGGGAACTTTTTTCCCGATCATTTTATTGCCTGTGTTTTTTGTGAAAGTTTGCTTCTTCTTTCCTTTTGCCTATACCATATATATACCGGTTCAGCTCTATCTGGGAAAAATAAGTTTTGCGGAGGGTCTCAGGGGCTTTGCGATCGAGGTTCTGTGGTTGGGAATTTTGTATGTTATCATAAGGGTACTCTGGAAATTGGGACTGAAAAAATATGAAGGGGTAGGAATTTAAAATTTTTCAAAATATTGTGCCGGTCATCAAAGTCAGCAACTTAAGCAAAACGTATGAATACCACAAAAAGCAGCCAGGGCTTTGGTCTTCTGTTAGGGGACTTTTTCATCGCGAAAAACTTTTCAAAAAAGCGGTGCGAGAAATCAATTTTGAAATTGGCGAAGGAGAGCTAGTCGGTTTTTTGGGTCCGAACGGAGCGGGGAAAACGACAACTCTCAAAATGCTTTCGGGGATTCTTTTTCCGACAAGCGGGGAAACGAAAGTACTGGGATATATTCCCTGGAAACGCGAACCGCAGTATCAAAAACAATTCGCCCTGGTAATGGGACAGAAAAATCAACTTTGGTGGGATCTTCCGGCGATGGAGAGTTTCATCTTGAACAAAGAAATATATGAAGTTTCCGACAAGGATTTCAAAAAAAACCTTGATGAATTGGCAGAGCTTTTGGATATCAAAGATATCCTTGATGTGCAAGTTCGGAAATTGTCTCTGGGCCAGCGGATGAAGTGTGAGCTGGTCGCCGCGCTTCTTCACAAGCCGAAAGTCCTGTTTCTTGATGAGCCGACGATCGGCCTTGATGTTGTGGCGCAAAAAAATATACGGGATTTTATCAAGCGGTATAATCAGAAAAACAAAACGACTATTATTCTCACGTCGCACTATATGGAAGATGTGAAGGAACTTTGCAGGCGGGTGATCATCATTGAGGAAGGAAAAATCGGGTACGATGGGGATTTGGCGAGCCTAATTGAAAAATATGCGCCGTATAAAGTACTCAAGATCACTTTTGAGGGTGAGGGCGTGAAAAAATCTGATATTGAAAAATTTGGAGAAGTGCACAAATTTTTGCCACATAGCATCACCTTGCGCGTCCCGCGAGAAAAGGCCAAAAATGTCGCGCGTGATATTTTGTCTTCAGATCTTCCGGTTGACGATATTTTGATCGACGAAGTGGAGATAAGCGATGTGGTGAGAAAAATCTTTAGCAGCAGTAACAATAAATTTTAGCGAAGAAAATATGCCGGAACTTCCCGAAGTTCAAACAATTATTGATGACTTAAATCGGAAAATAAAGGGTGATACAATCACCGGTTTTTGGAGCGACTGGGAAAAGTCAGTACGAATGCCGGTTGGGAAGTTCGTCGAAGGGATAAGGGGTCGAAAAATTTTGAGCGCCAGCCGGATCGGAAAGAATATTTTTCTGAATCTTTCAGGCGGCAGGACTGTATATATTCATTTGAAAATGACGGGACACTTGCTAGTGAAGCAAAGGTCGCAAGGTGAAAAGAGCAAGGCTAGTGAAAATGATTATTTTTCGGAAAAAGTAAATCAATATATTCATCACATATTCTATTTGAAGTCGGGGCGGACGCTGGAATTTTCCGATCTTCGAAAATTCGGGAAAATAATTTTGGAGAATACGGATAAAGTCGGAGAAATAAGCGAGATCAAATCTCTGGGATCCGACGCAATGAGCAAAGAATTCACATTTGAAAAATTCGACGAAATTCTCGACAAAAAAACAACCAAAATAAAGTTGCTGCTGATGGATCAGAGCAAAATTGCCGGGATTGGAAATATTTATGCGAGTGAAATGTTGTATGAAGCTGGAATTCTGCCCACTCGTTCGGCAGGCAAAATATTGCGCGAAGAAAGAAGGGAATTGTTTTCAGCGATCAAAAAAACGCTTGAAAAAGCCATAAAGTTGCGCGGAACATCCGACAGTGACTATCGCGATACGGCCGGAGCGCCGGGGAAATTTCAAAAAGTGCTGAAAGTCTATCGCCGGGCTGGCAAAAAATGTCCCAAATGTGGTACAATAGTTCAAAGGATGAAACTTGGACAGAGAGGAACATTTTTCTGTCCGGTTTGTCAAAAATAATAATTTATAGAAAAAAAATGTTTAGTCGAATCAGAGAGATGCGAACAAGAAATAAAATTATCGCCGTAGTCGTGGTGGTGATCTTGATTGCCGGAATCGGATATTGGCGCGGATGGTTTGGCGGAGGAAACAAAGTGAGTCCGCTCAATCTCAACGCCCCAAGAGGAGAAAGCGGCGCGCCGGTGAATACGGGAGAGGTGAGTCCAATTTCGGGACTTCCTTGCGCGAATTGGAACCGCCGGCCGATCGCGGTGATGGAAGCGTCGGATCTTTCCGTGCGTCCGGACAGCGGATTTTCCGATGCGGATCTTGTTCTTGAAATGCCGGCGATCACGGCCAGTATCACGCGCATGATGCCGATCTATATTTGCAATGATCCCGTTGAAGTTGGATCAATCCGTTCGACGCGGCACGATTATATCGCGCTTGCCGCCGGGTGGGACGCAGTTCTTGTTCATTGGGGCGGTTCGCATTTCGCGGCGGAAATTCTCAACAAAGGTCTGGTCAATGACCTTGATCTTAATGGAAGCATGGGGCACAAAGCGTCGGAATGCGGATTTCGAAAAGAGGGGATTCCCGCGCCTGACAACGGATTTGCCAAATTCTCAACACTTCTTGAATGCATCAAAAAAGCGGGATATGAAATGACCAACAAATTTGCCGGATATCCGCACCAAGCCGAAGCTTCGGCTGATCAGCGAGGCAAAGGCGGTCAGCTCCGAGTTGCATTTGCGAAGCCCTATGACGTAAATTATGATTATGACCCAGCAACAAACACATATCTTCGAACTTGGGGCGGAGTAGCCGATGTTGATGCGAATAATGGAAAGAGAAACGCGCCGAAAAATGTGATAGTCGTTATCGCTTCTTCCGAACAGATCGAAGGACAGTATAACAATGTCCAGATCGGTGATCCGCAGTTTGACACAGTCATGGAAGGCGAGGCGCACTACTATCTCAATGGACAAGAATACGCAGGGAGATGGAAAAAAGACAAGTCGAGCTGGTCAAGCAAGCTTTTTCTCTATGACGATAAGGGAGCGGAAATGAAATTTGTGCCGGGGCAGATGTGGGTGGAAGTTCTTGAGCCGGGACAAGGGCTGAAATGGACACCCATGCCCTAAGATACACATATGATAATCTTTTTCTTTGGCGAGGATGAGTTTCAGTCGATCCAGAAGCTTGCCGAGATAAAAAACAGATTTTTGGAAAAAAACAAAGAGGGCTCGTCCCTCTCTGTTTTTGATTTTTCCCAAAAAGACTGGAGCATTGAGGAGATCATTATGAATATTTCTTCAGGCGGACTGTTTTCTCTGAAAAAGCTTGTGGTAATCAAAAATATTTTTTCCGCAAAAAAGGATATTGAAAACGAAAAGTTTGAGAAATTTCTGAAAAGCGAAGCGAAGAAGGAAAAAAGCGACTTAATTTTGATTTTCTGGGAAGGCGGAAAAGTGAAAAAAAGCGGGAAGTTGTATAAATTGCTGCGAAAAATTGCGAAGTGCCAGGAGTTTGAACCGTTGGAAGGAGCGAAACTGAAAAACTGGATTATTAATGAAATTAAAGAGAGAGAAGCCTTGATAAGCCTGGCGGCGGTTGAAAAGTTGATGATTTTCGTTGGAAATGACTTGAATTTGCTTTCGAGAGAAATCGAGAAACTATCGACGTATAAAAATAAAGGAGAAATTTCAAGTGAAGATATTGATTTGCTGGTGAAATCAAAAATCGATACGGATATTTTCAAGACTGTTGACGCGCTCGCGCGAGGCGACAAAAAAACCGCCCTCAAAATGATGCACGATCATCTCGAAGCCGGGGAGGATCCCTTCTATCTTCTTTCAATGTATTTTTATCAATTTCGAAACCTTGTGAAAGTGAAGCCGTTGGTGGAAAAAAACATGCCGCCAGCGGAAATTGCCTCGCGTCTCAAAATGCATCCTTTTGTCGCGCGAAAAAGCGTTGAACAATCAAGAAATTTTTCGTGGGAAAAATTGAAAACTCTATACAATTCTCTTTGCGAGATCGATTTTGAATCAAAAACCGGAAAAACGGATATAATCCTCGCTCTCGATAAATTTGTAGCGGGGATGTAAGCATCAAAAAACCGCATCTTGGAGAAAGCGCGGTCTTTTTTTTCAGAAGATATTATTTTGAAGCCTTTTTGATCATCTTCACAAGCCGGGATTTTTTTCTTGCGGCGGCGCGCTTGTTGATGACGCCTGATTTAGCTGCTTTGTCGAGGGCTTTTTGCATTGCCGGAAAAGCTTTTTTTGCGTCGTCAGCCTTATCGGATGCGGCGAACTCGCGGACTTTTTTCACCGCTTCCCGGAAAGATTTTTTGATCTTTGAATTTTGAGCAGCGCGTTTTTTGGATGCGCTGAGGTATTTCTTGGCAGACTTTTTAATTGGCATAAAATTTGGTTAAATCATTATTATTGACTATATATTTCTAACACGCCAGGATATTTTTGTAAATAGTTGCGAGGTATTGTAAAAAAATACCAAATGCCAGATACTATATACTAGATACCAACTTATGATTGCTAAAATAAAAGGGAAAATTGCATTTTTGCGTGACCACTATGCCGTGGTGGACGTGAATGGCGTCGGATACAAAATATTCGTCACCGATTTTGCGATGGGAAAAATTGCAGGAAAGGAAGAAATTGAGCTTTTCACGCATACCTATGTCCGCGAAGATTCGCTGTCTTTGTATGGGTTTTTGACGATTGATGAGCTTGGAATGTTTGAATTGCTTATTTCCATTTCAGGGATCGGGCCCAAAGCGGCGATTGGAATTTTGACCATTGCCGAACCGAAGACTATCCGCACTGCGATCATCTCCGGGGATTCTTCAATCTTGACGCGCGTTTCGGGTGTCGGAAAGAAAACCGCTGAACGCGTGATTCTTGAGCTCAGCAATAAGATCGCGGAATTGCCTGGCGAAGATCAAGGAATGGCGCGTGCGGATTCGGAGGCGATTGAAGCGCTTGTCTCACTTGGCTATTCCGTTTCCCAAGCTCGCGAAGCCCTGAAGGCGGTGCCGGAAAGTGTAAAAGATGTCTCGGGGAGGGTGAGAGCGGCGCTTAAGAGTTTGGGAAAATAGTTAGCATATAGTACCTAGCATTTTACGTATGGAAAAGAAGATCTCGGACTTTATTCAAAAGAATTCCCCCGACGGGGGCTTTTTGCAATCGGAATATTGGAAAGAATTTCAGGAGGCATGGGGAAGGAATGCTTTTGCGATAAGCATTTCCAAAGAAGACGGTGAGCTGGCGGCGTTTGCGAACATTATTGAGCATACATTGCCGATAGTGGGAAAATATTTTTATATATCGCGCGGACCTGTCATTGAAAAATCAAAAATACAGAATTTTCTTGATGAGTCTTTTGATCTAGCAGGGAAGAACAATATTGGATGGGTCAGGATGGAGCCGAATAGCGAAGAAGATTTGAAATCAATTCGAGAAAATCTGTCGAATAATTTGAAAATAAAAAAATCATCCGTTGATATGCAGCCTAGGGAAATTTTGATGATTGATATTTCGAAAGGCGAGGAAGAAATCTTGGCTGGGATGAAGCAAAAAACGCGATATAACATAAAATTGGCTGATAAGAAGGGCGTAAAAATATATAGTTCGCGGAAAGAAAATCATATTGATGATTTTTGCCGTTTGGTCAAAATTACTTCTGAGCGGGACAGAATAAAATCGCATCCGGAAAGTTATTATCGCAAAATGTTCAAGGTTATTCCGGGTGATGTTTTAAAATTGTATGTTGCGGAGTATGAGGGGAAAACAATTGTTGCCAATCTTGTTTTGTTTTTCGGAAAAACGGCGACCTATATGCATGGAGCATCGGACAACGAGTATCGAAATGCCATGGCGCCGCACCTTTTGCAGTGGCAGGCAATCCAAGATGCGAAAGAAGCGGGCTGTGAGAGATATGATCTCGGCGGAATAAGGACTGGAGCGGCTGACAATAGCTGGTTGGGAATAACGAAATTCAAAACCGGCTTTGCTCCTGGCATCAGGCCGATTCAATTTCCGGGATGCTATGATATAATACTGAAGCCGGCAAAATACAATTTATATCGTGCCTTGCAAAAGGTAAAAAGAATTTTTTAGAAATGGAAACAAAAAACAAAAAACGTGTCGGAATATTTTCACTTACTTGCGACGAGGGGTGCAGCATTTTGCTCACGGAAATTTTCAACCAAAAACTGATTCCCTGGCTTGAGAAAATGGAGCTCGTGTATTTTTTGTCGATCAAGGACAAAGTTGAAATCAAAAACTTGGATATTGCGCTGGTGGAAGGCGTGGTGACAAGCGAAAGGGACAAAGAAGATATCGAGAAAATTCGGGCCAACACGAAAATATTGATCGCAATGGGTACTTGCGCGATGACAGCTTTGCCATCGGGTCAACGGAACAATTTCAACATCAGCCAGCTCAAAGAAATTGAAGGACATCTGGAGAAATATAATTTTTTGCCGAAAGCCTTGGCATTGAAAGACGTCGTGAAAGTTGATGACAATATTTCCGGCTGTCCGATCGATGAGGACAGATTTATAAACGTGTTTGAGAAATACTTAACTTAGTTATATTAGTGTCCTTATTCGTAAAATTAGTGTTTTCTAAACACGAATAAAACGAATATTTCACGAATACAACGAAATAAGATAAAAACATGCATAGTTGCAATTTGGACGTAGAAATTAGCAAACTCTCCAAGATCGAAGGCCACGCTGATCTGAATATCAAGATCCGGAACGGAAAGCTGGAAGAAGTGAATTTGAAAGTGATGGAGAATTTGCGGTTTTTCAACCAGGCGGTGCGTGGCCAGTCATATTCCGCTGTGCCGCAGCTTGTCTCGCGTATTTGCGGAACGTGTTCGATTGCGCACCTCACTGGTTGCATTGAAGCAGTTGAAAAAACGCTCGGGGTGAAGATCAGCGAACAAACGATGATCCTTCGCAAACTCACAGTATACAGTATGATGATCCGCGACCACGCATTGCATCTCTATTTTTTTGCGATGCCGGATCTTTTGGGGATTAATTCCCTTCTCGATGTTCCAGAAAAAGAACATGACCTTATCCACGATGCGCTTGCGGTGAAAGAAGCGGGGAACAATTTGTCCGAGCTGATTGCGGGCCGCGCCGTTCATGCTCCATTTGAACAAGTTGGAGGATTCAGTCGGGAAATTGATGCGAAAAAAATTCCGTCGATCATCGACGAGCTGAAAAAAATTCGCCCAGCGGTTTTGAAACTGATCGATATATTTTTCAAATGCGATTGGAAATTCAAGCGAAAAACGAATTTTGTCGCGCTGGTCACGGATGATTTTTCGTTTCTTGAAGGAAAGATCAAAAGCACGAGCGGATTTGAAGTCGAAGAAAAAGATTATTGGGATCATCTTCACAACATAGTGCTTCCATATTCGCAGGCAACTGGATTTGAATTTGAGGGAAAGGAATATATGGTCGGGTCTTTGGCGCGGTTGAATCTCAATAAGGAAAATTTGCATGAAAATACCAAGGAAGATACGGCGAAATATTTGGAAAGATTTCCTTCAGAAAATGTCTATGACAACAATCTCGCGCAGGCGATCGAGATTTTGCATTCGATCGATCACTCGATAGAACTATTGGAAAATAACAAATTTAAAAAAGAAAAACCGGCCGATCCTGAAAGGCTGACCGGCAAAGGCGCTGGCGCGATTGAAGCTCCGCGAGGAACGCTATATTACGCGATTGATATCGAAGATGGAAAGGTGAAGGATCTGAAGCTGGTCATTCCGACGGCGCAGAACCTTGTGAATATGAAAAAGGATGTGGAGAAAATCGTTTCTGGTTTTTGCGCGACAGGCATTGATAAAGAAGAACTCGAAAAACATATCATATTTGAAGTCTCTAAACTCATCCGCGCCTATGATCCTTGCATGTCCTGCGCGTCGCACTTTTTGCGGGTGAATTGGGTATAAATTTTTTTAGCATCTTTGCCAGTTGTGTAAGAATTTCTTTTTTGTTACCTTCCATCGGTACGCCGAAAATCTTCACTTTTTCGAGTTTGCCGATTTTATGGAGGAGCTTTAAGTTGAGGGCGAGATCAAAGTCATGAAGAGAATATATTTTTTCGGTTTGGATTTTTTCGAGGTCATCGATCAGGGTGACTTTTTTTGCACCTTCAACCGTGTCGATTATGATCAGTTCTTTATTTACCGGTTTGATATTTTCGTTCGGATCAGTGATGACAAAATTTATTTCGGGAAAAAGTTTCTCGAGTTTCGGCGCGAGCTTCAGCGGAAGATTGTCAAAATCCAAAAGCGGATTGCCAAAGATGTGGATTGTATGTTTGCTTTGCATAGATAGACTAAAAGGGTATTTATCCTCCTTAAATAAATACCCTTTTATTTTTTTGCCGGCAAGGCCGGAACGGGGAAGCCCGCTTCGATGTTGAACCGGGTGATGACATCCGCAATTGCCTGGCCGTTGCCCGTTATTCCTCTCAACGGCAGGAAATCCTGTTCTCGAAGTTGACGCTTGCTTAGCTTGGATTTCTTCAGCTTTTTGCGTTTTTTCTTGAGAACATACATCTTCACGTGCGGTAGAAACGCATGAAAGTCATAAAAACGTATTATAACTCCCGATAATATTATAGTTTGCGGTAAAATTCGCAAAACTCCTCCTTCAAACATGTTGCCCTCCTCCTCTCCTTGTGCATTTTATTTTGCTATCCTATTCTATAATTAATGCTAGTATAATTCAAGCCATGAAAAACATCATCCCCCAAGCCATGAAAAACATATATCATTTGTTCCGAGCGATCTTGGCAAATGTTTGGTATGGCTTTCCATCGCGGAAATTGAAAGTAATCGGGGTGACGGGAACAAACGGGAAGACAACAACGACGCAGATGATCGCGAAGATATTGGAGGAGGCAGGCTACAGGGTCGCCGTTGCATCGACGATCAATTTCAAGATCGCTGAAAAGGAGTGGGTCAATAAAAGCAAATTCACGACGCTTTCTGGCTGGGCTCTCCAAAAATTTCTGAGACAGGCGGTGTCAGCCGGGTGCGAATACATGATTCTCGAAGTATCTTCGCATTCTCTCGATCAGAATCGAGCTTGGGGAATAGATTTCGATGTAGCGGTGATCACGAACGTCACACGTGAGCATCTGGACTACCATGAAACAATGAAAGAATATGCAAAGGCGAAAGAGAAGCTGTTCGCGATGCTGGGGCACTCTGGGAAATCGGGAAAGAAAGTATCCGTGGTTAATTTGGGAATGGAATTTGCTGACAATTTTTTGAAATACGACGTGGATGAGAAATATGGTTATATTCTCGGAACTCAAAGCGCAAAAATCCAGCCGGAGGCGAGGCTTGCCAAGGTAGGTAAAGCGCAAAATAACAGCGCGAAAATAAAGACTATTGTTGCTGAAAATATTGAGCTGGGCATAAAAAATACCAAGTTCCAAGTATCGAGTACCGAATTTAAGATCAATCTTCCCGGCG
Source organism: Parcubacteria group bacterium (assembly GCA_041662765.1). GTDB lineage: Bacteria > Patescibacteriota > Minisyncoccia > Moranbacterales > UBA11712 > JAPLXD01. Next base: position 7,347 of record JBAZRT010000011.1, on the reverse strand, counting down.
AGTTCAATGTTGAAAACGCGCTCGCGGCGCTGTGCGTCGGATTGTCGCAAGAAATAGGACTCAAAAATATATCTGAGGCGCTCGCGAAGATCAAAGGTGTTCCGGGAAGGATGGAAAGAATCAAGAACAATCGCGATTTGGAAATAATTGTCGATTATGCCGTTACGCCGGATTCTTTGGAAAAACTTTATAAGTATATTTCTGGGATAAAAAAAGAAAATTCGAAGGTCGTTGCTGTTTTTGGATCTTGCGGTGAGAGGGATCGAGGCAAGCGGCCGATCATGGGTGGGATTGTCGCAAAATACGCGGACTATGCAATTGTAACGAACGAAGATCCATATCATGAAGATCCGCAGCAGATCATTGACGAGGTTTTTGCGGGCGTCGAAGCGCGCAAAAAAGAAAACGAAAACGCTTGGCGAATTTTGGACCGCCGCGGGGCCATCAAAAAAGCCTTGCAGATTGCAAGGCCTGGAGATATTGTTGTTGTGACAGGAAAAGGCGCGGAGGAAACAATGGCGATCGGCGACAAAAGAATTCTATGGAACGACTCTAAAGTGATTCGAGAAGTTTTACGAGAGCGAGAGTGAATGAAAATCCAATCAAGCCGCCGACGATCACCTCGCTTATTCTATGACCCATTCTCTCTTTCAATTTTGGATATTTTTCTTCCAGTTGGAGATTTTCGATGATCTTGTTTAAATATCTCCCTTGGTCTCCCATATACATCCGGAGCCTGATTGCATCGTCGATAGTAATGATAGCTAAAATAAAAGCAACGGCAAAAGCCCCTGAGTCTATTCCTTTGTAGTGGCCGACAGCCGTAACCAAAGAAACTATAAAACCGGTGTGGGCCGACGGCATATGGCCATGGCCGACATGCTTGAGCGTATTTCTGATGTCCCAGCCATGTTTTAGGGAATATGTAACTATTTTTATAAAAAGAATAAAAAACCAAATTACTATTGGCAGCAGGAATGAGTAATATTTTGATATTTCAATCATATTTCTATTTTACACTATTTTTCAAATAATACACAATGCTTATTTTTGGGCAGTATTTGGGAGCAGAAACGTCTCTGGACAATATCCGATATTTACTATAGACATCATATTGCGCTTTGATGTATTATATCTTTATGCGGGAGGATCTCCAAGAAAAATTCATTTTACTTTCCAAGATCGCGAAAGAAAAAAAGTACGCCCAGGAGTATATGGGGCTTTTAGCGCGCCGCGGCGATATCGGTTCGATCCGAATCGGAAAGCGTTGGTACACGACCTGGGAATGGTTCGAAGAATTCTTGGAAAATTCACAAAAGAAAAAAACAGAAAGTGTTTGTGAAGCGCAAGTGGTTCAGTTGGAAAAAGCGGAACCGGAAGCAATCGCTTTGGTTGAAAAAGAAGCACAGCCGATCAAGATAAGCGCGCCGATCTTTTTTCCAAAAAGAGAACCAGTCTGTGTTGCGCCCAAGGTGGAAAATATTTCGACCGCGAATTCCGGAACAATCAGATCCGAAGTTAAGGCCAACGGAAATTCTTTCGGAATAAGAATAAACAAACATCAAGCTCCGAAAGCCGCTCCTCTTTTGATGCAAAAAAGAATCGAGATCAAGCCGGCTTCTCGAGTGGACATAAAAAGACAGAGATGGAGCAGGAGTGTTTCCGCTGTTCCAAAAACAATGGCAAATCAATATGCGTCGGCTGGCGGACGAGATATGCAAAGATACGCAAAAAATACAGATTTGCCAAAAAATTTTTTGATTCAGAAAAAAAACGAGAACCCCCTCCCATACAAAGAGATCAAGTTTCGGAAAAATCGGGATGTATTTTCACCTGTATTTGGAGTTAATGAAAAAATGCAGTCGTCTTTTTTTCCTAGATTTGTTTTTGCAACCGGTTTTGTCATGATGTTCCTTCTCATCGCGGTTTCCGGATATTTTGCCTATTCCGATGGAACATTCAAAAATGGAGTGGTAGCCGGAGCTAGCGATGAAAGGAATAGCGGATTTTCTGGTATTAGTTCTGGAGGAGAATATTTTCTCTCAAGTACGGGCGACAAAATAAAGGAATCGCTGTCTGTATCAAGAGTGACGGTTGAAGCAGCAAGGGAAAAAACAGCGAAAAACGCTTCACCCGATGAAGCAAAGGCAGTTCTCAATATTAATTAATTAACGAAAAAATATGATTATGTGGGTAATATTAGGAATAATCGCCATCATTGCCATTTGGGCGGTCGCGATCTACAACGGGCTGATCCGGCTCAAAAACAGGGTTGACGAAGCCTGGTCGGACATTGATGTCCAGCTCAAAAGGCGTTATGATCTCATTCCGAATTTGGTGAACACAGTGAAAGGTTATGCCTCTCACGAAAAAGAAGTTTTTGAAAAGGTGACGGAGGCGCGGACGAAGGCGATGAGCGCTGAGTCGGCAGGCGACAAAGCAAAGGCGGAAAATGCGCTTTCCCAGACCCTCAAAAGTTTGTTTGCGGTCGCCGAAGCCTATCCCGATCTCAAGGCCAATCAAAACTTTTTGGAACTTCAGCGCGAACTCACGGATACGGAAGACAAAGTTCAGGCTTCGAGAAGGTTCTATAACGGCAATGTCCGCGACTTCAACACAAAAATTCAAGTCTTCCCAAACAATGTCTTCGCCGGTATGCTGGGATTTTCTGCCCGTGAGTTTTTCGAAGCGGCAGGAGGCGAAAAAGAACCAGTGAAAGTAGAATTCTAGAAATCGAAATCCTAAATTCTAATATCTAAATCCTAAACAATATCAAAATTCAAATAATCGAAATCCAAAAAGTTTTGAATTTTGGGTTTAGAAAATTTGAATTTGTTTAGAGTTTAGTGCTTAGGATTTAGGATTTTTTGAAATTTATGGCTACGATCTATGATCAAGCTGACAAAAATACTCGTCTTACTTGGATATACATTCTAGGTTTTTTGATCTTTGTTATTGGTATTGGGTATGTATTCGCCGGCGCGATGAATAATTATGCGATTTTGGTGATTGCGGTGCTTTTCAGCGTGCTTATGAGTTTTGCTTCTTACTGGTGGAGCGACAAGATCGTTCTTGCAATGAGCGGAGCAAAAGAAGTGACGCATGAGAACGCAAAGGATATCTATCACATCGTAGAAAATCTTTGCATCACAGCAGGGCTTCCTGTACCAAAAATATATATCATTCAAGATTCTTCGCCCAACGCGTTTGCAACGGGGCGGGATCCGGAGCATGCGGTTGTGTGTCTCACGACGGGTATCATTGAAAAACTGGACAAGACTGAACTTGAAGGCGTGATCGCGCACGAACTGTCCCATGTAGGTAATCGGGACATTCTTCTTTCGACGGTAATTGTTGTTTTGGTCGGATTTGTGGCTATATTGGCCGGATTTTTCCGCCGTTGGAGTTTTTTTGGGGGTCGAGACAATGATCGGGAGAGCGGGCAATTGGCTATGATCCTATTCATAGCAGCGGTCATCCTTTCTATTCTTGCGCCTATTGCAGCGATGCTCATCCAGCTGGCGATTTCCCGCAAGCGTGAATATCTTGCCGACGCCGATGGCGCCCTTCTCACGAGATATCCTGAAGGCTTGGCAAGGGCGCTTGAAAAAATTTCCGCCGATCCGACGCCGATGCAGCACGCCAACCAAGCAACCGCCCATCTTTTTATTGCCAATCCTTTCAAGGGAAAAAAAGTATCAAATCTTTTTCAAACTCATCCGCCTATTTCAGAGCGCGTGAAGCGCTTGCGAGGTATGGACATCTGATTTTTCCTGAAGCTTGATCTTCAGGAATTTTTTTATGCAATTCAAAATTCCCAAAAATACGGAAAAATATGAATGGACGCAGCACGCCGTCATAAAAATGAAACAATACGGCCTCACAGCTCAGAGAATTTTGCGCGTGGTGAAAAATCCGCAAAGAACAGAAGAGGGAATAGTGAAAAATACGATCGCGGTGATGCAGCCGAGCTCTTTCAGCACGAAAGATGGGAAAAGAGTTTGGACGCGGGAAATTTGGGCAATGTACCAGATAAAGCGCAAAGCCCAAAGCGGGAAAATCAAAGCTTTGGGACAGCAAAAGATACGCATTATCAGTGCGTGGCGATATCCGGGCGTGAGTTCGAGAAGAGACCCGATTCCGGTGGATATTTTGCGGGAATTGGAAAGTATGCTTTAATATAGTCAAGAAAATTAAATCTTTGAAATAGAAAGCGAGGTGAAAATATGGAAGAGCAAAATCAAACACAACAATCCGGTTCATCGGATGCGGAAAAAAACAAATCAATGGGAATCGTGGGATATATCATTCCGATATTGTTTTTCATTCCGCTTGTATCTGACGCGAAAAATAGCCCGTTCGCGAAATTCCACGCCAATCAGCAGCTGAACCTTCTTCTTGCTGCCATTGTCGTGAATGTCGTTGGCGGGATCATTCCCGTTATCGGCTGGTTTATTCTCCTGCCGCTCGGTTCGATCTTCCTGATCGTGGTTGCGATCATGGGAATCATCAACGCTGCCAAAGGCGAGATGAAAGAATTGCCGCTCATCGGCGGTTTTAAGTTGATCAGCTAAAGTACCATTGCGCAATAGTATTTTTGAAGACAGGCAACTCTTTTGGAGTTGCCTGTTTTTTGGTGTATAATAAATTCATGAAAAGGACGAAAATAATTTGTACAATCGGTCCAGCATCAGAAAATGAAAAAATACTTTCCGAAATGATAAGAAAAGGCATGAACGTTGCCCGGCTCAACTTTTCGCACGGGAGTTTTTCCTCTCACAAGAAAATAATCAGGTCAGTAAGAAAGATCAGCGAGAAACTGAATATCCCAGTCGGCATAATGGCCGATCTTCAGGGTCCAAGGATTAGAGTGAGCAATGAAAATGAGCTGGCGGTTTCGAAAAATGAAATTATTGAAGTGAGAGAGGATCTGATTCCGGCGAAAATCAATCCTCTAAAAAAAATTATCAACAAATTGAGAATATCAACTGCTTCGGATAAGCAAAAAACCCTCAAATTGGACCTGAAAGGGGTTGTGGGAATGGTGAAGTCCGGATCAAGCATATTAATCGAAGACGGACTGATCAAGATAAAGGTATTGGAGCGAAAAAAGGACAAGCTTTTGTGCAGGGTGCAAAATAGCGGAACGATAAGGCCGAGAAAGGGAGTGAATATCCCTGGAATTTCCGCAAAGCTTGGAGCGATCACGGCGCGTGACAAAGAGGTGCTTGAGTTCGCTCTTGCGCAAAATGTTGATTTCGTCGCGATGTCATTCGTGAGAACAGCCGAAGAGATAGAATACCTCAAAAAGTTGATCAAAAAGAAATCGAAAAACAAAATCGGCCTTGCTCAAGTGGTTGCCAAGATCGAGAGAAAAGAAGCCATCAAAAATTTCGACAAGATTCTCGCAACAACGGATGCAGTGATGATTGCCAGAGGCGATCTTGGAATCGAAATGCCGCAGGCTGATCTCCCGATCCTGCAAAAAGAAATCGCGGCCAAATGTTTAAGGGTGGGAAAACCGGTGATCGTGGCTACGCAGATGCTTGATTCTATGATCCGCAATCCGCGTCCTACTCGAGCCGAAGTGACGGATGTTTCAAACGCTGTCATCGACCACGCTGACGCATTGATGCTTTCCGGGGAAACTGCCAGTGGAAAATATCCGGTCGAAGCCGTGCATACGATGAGCCAGATCATTCGGAGAACGGAAAAGTCGCCCTTTGACGACCTGGAACATGGATTTTTAGGAGATCAGAAAGTTTCTGTTTCGGCGGCAATCGCTCAAACAGCCCATGAACTTTTGAAGGATGCTGGAGCAAAAGCCATTGTGGTGGCGAGTATGAGCGGTTTCACGGCGCGAATGATCACCCGTCATCGGCCGGAGCAAAAAATTTTTGTTATGACAAACAATGAGAAAACTCACAATCAATTGGCTCTTGTCTGGGGAGTGAACAGCTTTGTCTTGCCAGATTGCAAAGATCTGGACGAGCTCATCGACAAATCGATCGAAACGATAAAGAAAAACAAGTTGCTAAAATCCAAGGACAAAGTCGTGATCGTTGCCGGCCGCCCGCATGTCAAAAAAGAGCATATGAGCTTAGTAAAAGTTGAAGAAATAAAATAAAAAACAAATATTATGGCAAAAAAGTACATTCTTTGGTTCCGTGAGACCGGGATCAAGGACATTGAACTCGTCGGCGGGAAGAACGCTTCGCTTGGCGAGATGTTTCGCAATCTCAGAAAGGGAGGCATTCGGGTTCCGGACGGGTTCTCTGTCACGGCCGAGGCTTTTCGTTATTTCATCACCCAAAACAGGCTCGAGGGGGAAATAAAAGACATATTGAAGAGTCTTGATACAGGGAATATGCGGAATTTGGCCCAGCGGGGATATCGTGTTCGCGAGGCCATCCTTTCAGCAGAATTTCCGATTGATCTTCGCAACCAAATTGTCGAGGCCTATTCAAAACTTTCCAAAGCCTATATCCCGCGCAAAAGTTTCCGGATAAATTGGGACAGAGAAGACCATACAAATCATTTCGCGGGTGGTGTGGACACGGCCGTACGTTCAAGCGCAACCGCCGAGGATCTTGCGGACGCGTCTTTCGCGGGACAGCAGGAATCTTATCTCAACGTGACTGGGGAATATCAGCTTCTTGAGTCGATCAAAAAATGTTTTTCCTCTCTTTTCACCGATCGAGCGATATCCTACCGCGTGGACAAGGGTTTTGACCAATTGAGCATAGCGCTTTCCGTTGGCGTGCAAAAAATGGTCCGTTCGGACGAAGCAGCGAGCGGTGTGATGTTCACGATTGACACGGAATCAGGATTTTCCGACGCAATCATCATCAACGGGTCGTATGGCCTCGGAGAAAATATCGTGAAAGGCAAGGTGAATCCCGACGAATTCATTGTTCACAAACCAACGCTCAAAAAAGGATTCAAATCTATCGTGGGCAAAAAAATGGGCAGCAAGGAGAATAAGCTTGTATATAGTATTGGAGGAACATCAACGACCCAAACCGCAATTGTTTCGCAAGAGGACAGAAAAAAATTCTGTCTTACGGACGATGAGGCTCTGGAACTCGCTCGCTGGGGACTTTTGATCGAAGAGCATTACAAAAAAGGCATGGATATTGAGTGGGCCAAGGACGGACGGGATGGAAAACTGTATATCGTCCAAGCGCGGCCAGAAACAGTGCAGTCTCAGAAGAAAAAAAATGTGCTCGAGGAATATATTTTGAAAAGCAAAAGCAAAATTTTGTGCACGGGGGCGGCCGTCGGCGGAAAGATCGGCGCGGGGAAAGCTAATGTCATCAAAGATGTCGCCCAGATCGCTGATTTTCA
>JBAZRT010000010.1:0-19228 GCA_041662765.1 Parcubacteria group bacterium | reverse complement strand
GAGGATTTGGTCTTTTGGTTCATCTTGGTCTCAAGCATTGTCACACTGGAAAGAGTAACGACCATTCCAAGAATCACGAAAAGAAGAACCACCGCGAAGATGAGGCCGGAACCCCGCCTCTCCGGCGGGCAAGCTTTTGTTCGAGCCAGTGCATGGGTTTTTGTTTCGAGAGTGTTCATAATTTTATGTTAATTTTATTTCTCCCCTTAGAGTACCCCCCCCCGACGCTTGTTGTCAAATCGTCGAATTACCGTAGAGCCGAGGCATTGCCTCAGCTCTACGGAATCACGAGAAAATAAAAAACCCTCTGAAATGCAGGCAAATTCCCGCAACTAGGGAATCGCGGGGTAGGAACAGTGCCGAGGAAAAGTTCAGCCGAAACCGAACAATCCGTGTCTGGGCAAGAAAGTTCCCGGTAGGAAAGTTACGAGCTCCCCTTATATGCCTGCAAATCAGAAGGTTTTAATGAAAAAATTGCTTTATTTTAGGCAAAAATTAGAGATGAGCGAGTATTGCGTGTTCCCGTCCCCGCCAAGGCGGGGCGGGTAGCCTACTCGCGAAGCGCTAATTTTTGCCTAAAAATACACTTCTTTCCAGATTTAACAGCTTATCACAGGCTGTTTTTTTTGTCAAGCGGCCACTATTATGCTAATCTACGAATACAATTCTAATCAACTAATCACTAATCTACGAATATTTATTCGTGATTTGTAGATTGGCATTCATTTGTTGATTCGCATCACATTTTCATGATTACATCATCTTCCGAACAAATCGACGATACAAAGCTGGATATCACTCTTCGGCCGCAAAGTTTCGGGGAATATTTCGGGCAAGTTAAAACAAAGAAAAACCTCCGGATTTTGATCGATGCCGCCAAAAAAAGAAACGAGCCAATCGAGCATGTTCTCCTTTATGGTCCGGCAGGACTGGGAAAAACGACACTTGCCCACATTATTGCCAACGAAATGGGCGCCAATATCCGCGTCACTTCGGGTCCGGCCATTGAAAAAGTCGGCGATCTCGGATCAATTCTCACCAATCTGGGCGACGGCGATATTCTTTTCATCGATGAAATTCACCGCCTCAACAAATTGATCGAGGAAGTTTTGTACCCGGCCATGGAAGACTTCAAGCTTGATATCATCATCGGCAAAGGACCATCGGCCAAAACGCTGCAATTGGATCTCCCCCGTTTCACTTTGATAGGAGCTACTACGCGTTTGGGCGCGATTTCTTCACCTCTTCGCAACCGCTTCGGCGTCATCAATCGACTGGAATTCTATGAAAACGACGAGATTAAAAGCATCGTGCATCGCTCTTCAAAAATACTTTCCGCTCCCATCGACAGCGCCGGCGCGAAAACCGTTTCGAAGTCGAGTCGCCGCACCCCGCGAGTCGCCAATCGGCTCTTAAAACGTGTCCGCGATTTCACTCAGGTGTCGGGCAGCGACACGATCACGGAAGAACTTTGCCGCTCCGCTTTTGCCAACCTCGAGATTGATGAACTGGGGCTCGAGCCGACGGACCGGCAAATTTTGCGAACGATCATCGAAAAATTCAACGGCGGTCCGGTCGGCATTTCCACCATCGCCGCCGCCACCAGCGAAGAGATCGAAACGATCGAGGATGTCTATGAACCCTTTCTCCTCCAAATCGGCTTCCTCACCCGCACCCCCCGCGGCCGCGTTGCGACAGAATCGGCTTACAAGCATTTGGGAATCAAGTATGATAAGGAGCAGGATAAGCTGTTCTAACAAATCTATATGGACATAAAAAATATTTTCAAGCATGGTAAAAAAGTTTCAAAGTATGATTTTCGTAAAAATTATGTCAAATCAAAGACAACCCAAGGATTTCTAGAAAATGAAAAAATCGCTGAGATATTTGACCGCAGAGAGGAAAAAGCCGAACTCAATCAGGCTCTGAACAAGAAATCGGAAGGAGGACTGACAAAAACGGAAATGAAAGAGGTGATTGGAGAGCTAAAAACACTTACCGAGAAAGAAAGATACGAGTTTGCGAAAGCAGTGTTTCCAAGCGTTCCTAGCGGAGAAAGATTTATTCGGCCAAAAGAAAATATGAGATCCGGTCCCACGGCAAAGCAAGCAGCAAACTCCTCGGCAAAAAACAATCCTGCGCCAGCCGGCAATACGCAAATGACACCCAACAAAATGGCACGTATCATCAATAGAGCAAGAGCCGCTTCACCGAATTCTTCAGGAAACAAGGAAGGAGAACAATCAAAAAGCAGTTTTTCGCGGGCAATGGAGGCTACAATGAGAAACAAACAAGGATAAACCACAAAAATAAAAGGTTAATAAAATAAAAATGTTCGGAAACATCAATATCGCTACCATAATCCTCACCATCACCGGCCTTTGTCTTTTTGAAATCGTTTCAAGCATCGATAACGCCGTCATCAATGCTGAAGTCCTTTCAACAATGTCCAAAAAATCCCGAAAATGGTTTTTGTTTTGGGGACTTTTGTTCGCAGTGATTGTCGTCCGCGGACTTTTGCCGTGGGTGATCGTTTGGGCGACAAACTCGTCGCTCGGACCGATCGGCGCGCTCACGGCCACTTTCAGCAATGATCCTTCAGTCAAAGAGGCTATCGACTCCTCGGCTCCGATTCTTCTCGCCGGAGGCGGAACATTTCTCATTTTTCTTTTTTTCCACTGGCTTTTCATCGAGCCGAAAAGCTACGGACTGCGCGGAGAACGGTTTTTCCATTCTCAAGGAATTTGGTTCTTTGCAATCGCTTCGATCTTTCTGGCCATCATCGTTTGGTCAGCTCTGAAAATAAACCCGATGATGGCCTTTGGAGCCGTGATCGGCTCAACAGCTTTTTTCATCACGCATGGATTCAAGCAAAACGCGGAGCAACAGGAAAAACAACTGACCTCTGGCAAAAATAAGCTGTCCGATATGAGCAAAATTTTGTATCTCGAGGTTATCGACACGACCTTTTCCATTGACGGTGTGCTGGGGGCTTTTGCCTTCACGCTTTCGGTTCCCTTGATCTTGATTGGCAACGGCATAGGCGCCTTGATCCTGCGCCAACTCACCGTTGGGAACATAGACCGAATAAAAAAATACGCCTATCTCAAAAACGGCGCCATGTACTCAATTTTGTTTCTGGGTCTCATCATGATTCTCGACAGCTTCGGATTCGAAATTCCCAGCTGGGTTTCTCCGGTCGCGACATTTTTGATCATTGGATATTTCTTCTTTCTTTCAAAAAGAGAATTGGAATTGATCAAAAGCTAAAAATACGGTATTTTTGAATTATTCTATGTCCGCCATCATCATCACTCTATATTTCGTGATAGTTGTAATTTTCCTCTCCTTCGGAGCGACGATTGTTTTTCATCTGCTCCACTATAAAATCAATCGTCGTGTTTCAGGAATGATATCGCTCATCTATATCATCGGCGCAGCGCTTCTTTTGATTTCAAATTTCATCCTTTTCCAGCAGGTGGCATGGAACCAGATATTTTCCATTTTTAAACTATAGCTTATGTTCGGAGAAATAAACTTTCCTGGCCAGCATGACGACGAACAGGTGATTCTTTTTTTGCGCCGCCATTGGTTCATTTTCTTGATGCGCTTGCTTTTGGTGATCGTCTCTCTTATCGGACTGGTTTTTGTATATGTTTTCTTCAATCTTCTCTCGAGTGATTTTTCGCAGAGCGATTATTTCAACCTTCTTCTTTTCGCCGAAAGTCTTGGTACGCTTTTCATCTGGAATCTGTTTTTCATTCTTTGGATCGATTTTTATCTTGACGCTTGGATCGTCACCAACGAACGAATCATCAACATCAGCCAAAAAGGCTTCTTCAATCGCGATATTTCGGAGCTTAAACTCACCAAGATCCAGGACGTGACTTCAGAAATTGTCGGCGTGATCCCCACTCTTCTCAATTACGGCAATATCTATGTTCAGACCGCCGCCGAAAAAGAGCGCTTTGCCTTTTATCAAATTCCAAATCCCAATGAAGTGAAAAACACGATCGTCCAGCTTCAAGAGAATGAACAGCACCACGAAGAAGTTGAGATGGGACAAGCCATCCGGGGAGAGTTATAAATATTTTTTATTAATTTTTAAGGAGGAAACAAAATGGAGGGAAACAAAAGAAAGGCGCTCTTTGCATTGGGCGCGCTGGTCGCAACCGCGATTGGCATTTTTTGCTATGCAAAACCCACGCGCGCGGCAGACAGCGGTCTAATCATCACGGAGGTGATGTACAATCCCGGTGGAACCAACAAGGGCTACGAATGGGTCGAGGTTTATAATTCTGCTCCTGCCAAAATCTCCATCCCAAAAAACTCCCTCGGGATTATTGACGAGCCTGAAGAAAGAGACCCGGATGGAAAGCTGAAAAATACTTGCCACACTTTTGATGCTGAATTGGCAATCGATCCAGGTGAATTTATTATTATCACAGACAACAAAATTAATTTTCAAAGCACCCACCAGCATTATACCGGAAAAATTCTGGATTCCGTTGTAGAGTTACTTGATTCTGGAGATACCATTAAGCTAAGTTTTGACAGATGTAGCACATGGGAAGCCGAACTTACTTTTTCAAGCTCTTGGGGCACAAATGGAAACGGAAGAACACTCGAGAAAATCAATCTCACGGAGGCAGACACGGAAGAAAACTGGCAAGAAAGCTGTGATATTGGCGGCACGCCAGGGGAGGCGTCGAAAGAATGCGAAAGAACATCCCCTCCCTCAAAAATAACTTATTCAAAAAATCTGAAAATAAGCGAACTTCTGCCAAATCCGTCCGATGATGAGGGCACTGGAGAATTTACGGAGATTTACAACGCCGATCCCCAGGAAATTACTGAATTGTCCGACTGGAAACTCGAAGACAAGACTGGAAATTCCTATCCTCTTCCGGATATCTCAATCAACCCCGACGAATATCATTCTTTTTACAGAAACAATTCTTCATTTTCTTTGAACAACACTGGTGGAGAGACAATCTTTTTGAAAAATCCCGATGGGGAAATTGTCGATCAAATTTCATATTCCGAATCGGCAGAAGAAGATTGTTCGTTCGCTTTGTCCGCCGGACAATTTTTCTGGACATCTGTCCTCACCCCCAACAAGGAAAATGTAATCAAGGCTCCGGAATCCGACGGGAAAAAGGCAGCCAATGCCAAAACCGGAGAAACTTACCAATCTGCTGAAAATGTCTATCTCAACGAAATCCTTCCGAATCCGAAAGATGGATCTGACGGCGAATATATCGAGATTGCAAACGGCGACACCGAACCAGTCGACCTGTTCGGTTGGAAAATAAAAGACACTTCAAAAAGCAAAGGATATCAATTCAAAGATCATATTACAATAAATCCCGGCGAATATCTGGCAATTTATCGCCCTGATTTCAAAATCGCGCTCAATAATTCGGATGAATCAGTATATCTGTACAACCCGAAAAACGAAATCACTTCAAGCGTGTCTTTTGCAAAATCAATCGAAAATTCTTCATACAATTTCGATGGAAAAGAATGGAAATGGAGCAAGTTTTTGACGCCCGGGAAGAAAAACAAGTTCGATTCCCTGCCAAAAGTGAAAATAAAAAAGATAAAATACGCCTACAAAGACCTTTACGCGGAATTCAGCGTGAAAGCCGAAGATAAAGAAACAAAAAATCTAAAATATATATGGAATTTTGGTGACGGGAAGAAAAGCACTCTCGCGAAAACAACGCATAAATATCTCGCCACCGGAAAATACATCGTGACGCTTTCCGTGAGCGATGATTCGCAGACAGTCGAGAAAAGTTTTTCGCTCGAGGTGAAAAAATTTCCCCGGCCGGATCTTGAAATCGTGAAAATCGTCCCCAACCCCGCCGGATCTGACGCAGAAGCAGAGACTATTGATCTGAAAAACAATTCTAACAAGAAAATCGACCTCACGGGCTGGAAAATCGCCACCGGATCAGGCGAAAAAATATTCAACCATCCGATCAGTAGTGAATTTATTCTTGGCCCGAACGAAACCAAAGCCGTCACCCGCGAATTTTCCAAATTTTCCCTCAACAATAATGCTGGAAAGGTCCAGCTCGTTATGCCCGACGGGAAAGTGGCAGACTCTGTTGAATACTCGAAAGAGAAGATCATTGAAGACGAGGCCTATGCGAAAATAAACGGCGAGTGGAAGTGGTTTGACCCGAACGCGCAGGAGGAAGAAATTCTTACTGAGGAATCAAGCGGCGAAGACGGTGCCGGAGACGGCGAAGTCCTCGGCGCGATGGACGAAAATCCATTGACCGCCGCTCAATACGATACCCACTTCACTTCCGAAGACGCCTACATTTTTTTGAGCCAGATAAGCTTCATGAGGGACAGACAAGAAATTAATTATACCCCCGCTAGCAATCCCTCTTCAAACATCGCCTATCTCATCGCTTCGCTTATCTAAAAAGATCGAACTTTCTTCATATCCGACGCTCCCTTGAAATATGGAAGGATATATTTTAGTATTCATAAAGGAAACTCCTAATCTTCAATCTATGTCCGGACATTCGCATTGGGCGGGAATAAAACACAAAAAAGGGGTGGCCGACGCGAAGCGCGCCGGAGTTTTCACGAAAGTCGCCCGAATCGTGACGCTGGCCGCCAAAGATGGCGGAGGGAATCCCGATATGAATTTCAAATTGCGCATTGCAATCGACCAGGCACGGTCCGTGAATATGCCCAAAGACAATATCGACCGCGCCAAATTGAAGAAGTGACATATGAAGCCCTGGCACCGGGAAATGTTGCGATGCTCATCAAAACTGCGACCGACAACAAAAACCGCACTGTCTCCGATCTCAAAACGATTTTCAATAGGACAAATGTCAAAATGGTCCCGGCCGGAAGTTTCAAACATCTTTTCAAACAAGTCGGAATTATTTATGTGAACACCACGGACAAAAACGCGGATGAACTTGAGATGGCCGCCATCGACGCAGGAGCGATCGACACGATTTTTCAAGGAGAACTGCTCCAAATTTATACAGACCCGAGAGAATTGAAAAAGGTCAAAGATGTTTTGGAAAAAAATGATCTGGAAATTGACGATGCAAACATTATTTTTCACCCGCTCGACCCGATCGAAATAGATCAACACACCAAAATTGATTATGAAAATCTTTTGGAGAAACTCGACGAGCTCGACGACGTACAGGAGATATACGATAACCTATGAAAATTCTTGGCATCGACCCTGGGACGGCCACGACCGGCTGGGCAGTGGTCGAAGAAATCAAAAAAAATCCGCAGCTCATTGCCTGCGGGTGTGTGAATACTTCAAAATTCAAATCCGATGCCGATCGGCTGGTTGAAATTGGAAAAGATATCGCTTTTCTCATTAAAAAATACAAACCCAGCGAAGCCGCCATTGAAGATCTCTTCTTTTTCAAAAACCTCAAAACCGCGATCACCGTCGCCCAGGCGCGAGGGGTGATCTTGTACGAAATCAAAAAAAATGGCATTCCTCTTTTTTCCTATACTCCCCTTCAGGTGAAGCAGGCGCTCACTGGATACGGGCGGGCGGATAAGAAACAGATCCAGGAAATGGTGAAAAATATCTTGAAATTGAAATGCGTCCCCAAGCCTGATGATGCGGCCGACGCCGTCGCAATCGGTATTTGCCACCTGAACTCGCGCAAAATGCGAAAATTAGATTGACAAACTAGCGAAAAACAAGTAAGATAAAGCCAGATCGAGGGGCTTTTTTATTTGTAAATAAGGAAAAATTTCATGAATCAATTCATTTCACTCGCCCTTTCCAACGGCGTACCGCTCGACACCCTTGTTTTGGTACTGATTTTGCCGATTATTGTGACTCTTATAGCCTTTTTTCGCCAGGTAATCGGGATCAAGGCTTTTGGTATCTATACTCCGGCAATCATCACCTTTGCCTTTCTCGCAACAAATGAAATCCGGTATGGAATCATCATATTCATCACCGTCATCGCGATCGGAACCTTCGTCCGCTTTCTTTTGAAACAATTCCGTTTGCTCTATCTTCCCCGGGTAGCCATCATGATCACGATCGTCGGCTTTGCGATTCTCGCGCTTCTCATAATTGGCGGCATATACAACCGGACGGGACTGGCTGGCGTCTCAATTTTTCCAATTCTCATCATGATCACGCTCGTTGAAAAATTCGTCGCCGTTCAGATCGAAAAAGGCGGACGGACAGCCGTAATCCTTGCCATCGAGACTCTCGTTATTTCCGTTATAGGATACTATATTGCCAGCTGGCCGACTCTCATCAGCCTTATCCTGGTATATCCATGGATAAGCCTCTTTACTATTCCGGTCAACATCTTCCTTGGAAAATGGACAGGACTGCGCTTTTCCGAATATTTCCGATTTCGTCAAATTATCAAATCCAAATGATAGCGTTCTTCAAGAACAGTCAGAAAATTCTTGGGATGAATGCCCGCAACTTGAAATTCATTCGTCCCAACAATCTCCGCCGCGCAAAGCGTCTTGCCGACGACAAACTTTTGAGCAAGAAAGTTCTGAAACATGCGGATCTCCCCGTTCCAGATCTTCTTGCAAAAATAAGAAGCGCAGACGAACTCGAAAATTTTGACTGGAACTCTCTTCCTGATTCTTGGGTGCTCAAGCCCAATCGCGGGTTTGGCGGTGAAGGCATCTTGGTTGTGTACGGGAGGAAAAAAAACACAACCGACACATGGATCAAGGCAGATGGATCTTTGGTTTCGGTCGGTGACATCAAAACGCATATCTCAAACATTCTTGATGGGAGCTTTTCTCTTTCCGGCGTACCGGACATTGCTTTTTTTGAGGAGCGGCTGAAGCTCCTGAAGCTTTTCAAGCCTTATGCCTTCAAGGGAATTCCCGACATAAGAATTATCATGTACAACAAGGTTCCTGTTATGGCTATGCTGCGTCTTCCCACAAAAGAGTCGAGCGGAAAAGCCAATCTTCAGCAGGGTGGTGTTGGTGTTGGGATCGATATGGCGTCGGGCGTGACAACAACCGCTGTTTTTCGGAAAAACACGATTGTTGAATATCTTCCCGGAACAAGGCTGGTTCTTTCGGGAATAAGAATACCCTATTGGAAAACAATTTTGAATCTCGCTGTGCGGGCGCAGGAAGTTTCGGGTCTTGGATTTTTGGGAGCCGACATTGCGATCGACCGCGACCGCGGACCGGTGTTTTTGGAGCTCAACGCCCGTCCGGGACTCTCGATCCAGATTGCCAATCTCGACGGACTGCTCGGCCGCCTGCAAAGAGTTGAGGGCCTCAAAATCAAAACCAACGAAAAAGGCGTCGCCGTTGGAATGAATCTTTTCGGGGGCGAGATCGAAGAAGAAATTGAGGATATCTCGGGGAAAAAAATGCTTGGCACCATTGAGAAGGTGAAGCTCACCGGAAAAAATGAAAAAGAGGTCGAGGTTGAAGCCCGAATTGATACTGGTGCCGGCATTTCTTCAATAGACAAAGAGCTCGCCCGTGAGTTGGGCTTTGAAGAGGCCGTGAAATATTGGGAAGATTTTCATCTGGATCGGGTTTTGAGCGATGAGGAGATAAAAGAGCTGAGCGCCAACGAAACATGGAAAAAGCTTGAGCAGCACCCAGATATCGTGGGCGTCGCCAAGACCTTTTCTTCGCATGGAGCAACATACCGGATTGAAATAAGAATCAATTTGGTTTTGAATGATACACTTGTTGTTTCGACTATTTCCATTGCCAACCGATCCGGTATGAAGTATCCCATCTTGATCGGACGGCGCGATCTCAAGAAATTTTTAATTAATCCTGCACAATAAGTATGATAAAGAATCCACCGATTATAAAAAAGGTTGTTCGCGAAATGGGAGGACGAATAGAAGAACTAATCCCAAGAAGAGGTTATTTTTATATTTTTTTGAAGGGAAAAAGGATTCTCGTATCGAGAAAATTCAAGATTGCTAGCAATCTGACTACCGGCGAAGAAACCACCAAGTTCAAGGATCTCACCTATATTTTGCTCAATGAAAAAGACATCCCGACGCCAAAAACCATATCTATCCACAAAAAACTTACCCCGAGCAAATTGCATGCAAGACTCAAAACTCTGAGACTTCCCCTGATCATCAAAGACGCCCAGGGATCCCAAAGCCAGGGAATCTTTGCCAATATTGCCGACGTAAAAACAGCCGAAAAAATAATAGCAAAAGCAATAAAAAAATTTCCACGATTGATCGCGCAAGAAATGGTGACGGGAGACGAATATCGTATCACCGTTCTCGGAAATAAATTGCTCGGAGCAGTGAAGCTGATTCCCCCGCGCATCACAGGAGATGGAAAAAACAACATCAAAAAATTAATAGAGCAAAAACAAAAAAACGCACGAAGGAAGACTCCTTTTGATTCTTCGCTTAACAACACGCTAGCTGAACAAGGATTTTCACTCCGCAGTATCCCGAAAAAGGGAGCCGTTGTCTATATTCGCAGAAATTCGGTTCTTGATGAAGGGGGTGAAACAGAAGACGCAACTGATCAGGTTCACAAAAAAATAAAGGTTATGTGCACAGCCGCCGCGATGGCGACCGGAAAATATTTGGCCGGCATTGATGTGATGTGCGACGACATCTCAAAAGACCCGCGAAAACAAAATTTCAACATCATTGAGATCAACGGAAAACCTGATATCTATCTTCACTACAATCCAACCCGCGGCAAAACCCGCAATGTCGTGAAAGATATCATAAATTTTATTCTCAAACAAAAGAATATTGTTTAGCTCTGGATATAATATGGCTCGCAAACGCATCCATGTGAGCTCTTTGGCTCATCCGTCACAATCAGAGCGGTCCGCAATTCTTGATTTTCACAATCGGAATTTTCCAAGTTCGAAGTGGAGCGAAAAGTCTTTCCAGAAATATTTTGTCGACACGCCTCATCACCCTGTCTGTATAGCAATAAGAAGCGGGAAAACATTTGCCGGGATCGCAATAGGAAGATTTTCCACAAACAGCCGAACCAGCCTGAACTTGGCAACCCTACTGATTTCGAGGCGCTGTCGCGGAAAAGGCTATGGGGATGTCCTAATGAGAAAATTTCTTGAATCCTCCGCAAGTATTCCGTTTTTGAAAAAATTCATCTTCATTTCCGAGACTCCAATATTCAGATAAAAAAATTTTACAAACGTTTCGGCTTTGAAAAGCACAAAATTTGCGGAAAGTATTCAAACGGAGAAAAAAAGCATTACATGGAAATTAGCATAAAATCAATTCGAGCATATTTAAAAGATCGAGATATATGTTAAAATAAGCATAGAAAAGAAAATTGTCTTAACTTCGTACTAAACCCCAATGAAAACATTTGTTGACAACACGAAAAACGCCTTAAAAAAGCCAAAAAAACGCTGGCTGCGCCGGCTTTTGAAGATCACCGGCTGGTTTGTGGCGGCTTTTTTGCTTTTTGCGATCGGGGTTTTTGCCTATTATGCTAAAGATCTCCCAAGCCCAACCAAGCTCAATGACCGCCAAGTTGTCGAGTCGACCAAAATATACGACCGCACAGGAGAACATCTGCTGTACGAAATTCACGGCGAAGAAAAACGGACAAGCATTCCCCTTGATCAGATGAGCGACATTGTGAGGGCCGCGACTATTTCCGCCGAAGACCAGGAATTCTATCAGCATCATGGAGTTCAGTTCAAGGCTGTCGCCCGCGCAGCGATCTATGACGTCCTCGGGAGAAATGCGAGCCAGGGCGGATCCACCATCACCCAGCAGCTTATCAAGAACACCGTTCTCACAAATGAAAAAACCTTCACCCGCAAAGTAAAAGAGGTTATCTTGTCCGTCGAGCTTGAGCAAAAATTTTCCAAAGATGAAATTCTTGAAATGTATCTCAACGAAATTCCCTATGGATCAAATGCCTACGGCATACAAGCTGCTTCGCAAACTTTTTTTGGAAAAGACGCAAAAGATCTGAAACTTGCCGAGTCCGCGTTTCTCGCTTCGCTTCCAAAAGCCCCAACATATTATTCCCCCTATGGGACGCACCAGGACGAACTCAAATACCGGCAAGAATATATCCTCGACCAAATGAAAAGTCTTGGGTATATCAGCGCCGATGAAAACAAAGAGGCAAAGGATTTCGACGTCCTTGCTGAAATTCGCCCTTTTCAGGAAAATATTTCCGCGCCGCACTTCGTAATGTATGTGAAAGAACAGCTTGTCAATCAATATGGAGAGAAACAGGTTGAGGAAGGCGGAATGAAAGTTTATACGACGCTTGATTGGGACAAGCAGCAAGCGGCGGAAGCGGCCGTGAAGAACGGAGTCGCCGCAAATGTTTCCAAATACAAAGCCACAAACGCGGCCCTTGTCGCCATCGACCCAAAAACCGGCCAGATCCTTGCTATGGTCGGATCGCGCGACTATTTTGACAAGGCAATTGATGGGAATGTAAATGTGGCTATTCGCGATCGCCAGCCGGGATCGTCTTTTAAGCCGTATGTATACGCCACTGCCTTCAAAAAAGGCTACACACCCGATACGGTAGTTTTTGACACTGAGACAAATTTTGGGACAAAAGAGAAATCCTATACTCCTTTGGACTATGACGGCAAATTTCGAGGGCCGGTAAAAATGAAGGATGCGCTCGCGATGTCGCTCAACATACCAGCCGTGAAGACTTTGTACCTCGCAGGCGTCCAAAACTCGATCAACACTGCCAAATCAATGGGAATCACAACCCTCAACAATCCAAGCAGCTACGGGCTCGCCCTCGTGCTTGGAGGCGGCGAGGTGAAGCTTGTTGACCATGTGAGCGCCTTTGGAACGTTTGCCACCGCTGGAGTGCGCCATGAAAAAACAGCCATATTGAAAATCCTCGACGGACAGGAAAAGGTTCTCCAGGAATACAAAAATTCTCCGGGAGAAAAAGTGCTCGATACGGAAGTCTGCGCCAAAATTGACGGTATTCTTTCCGACAACTCTTTGCGAGCACCGATCTTCGGCTCCAACACGCCATTGCGCTTTGACGGCCGCCCCGTCGCTGCAAAAACCGGAACAACAAATGAATGGCGGGATGCCTGGACCGTCGGCTATACTCCCGGACTCGTCGCCGGTGTTTGGGCGGGAAACAACGACAACTCGCCGATGGCCGCCGGAGCAGATGGAGTTTTCACTGCCGCTCCGATCTGGCGAGATTTCATGGATCGAGCGCTTGTCAACACTGCTATAGAAAAATTTCCCGAAGCTACAAATGAAAAAACCGGGAAACCAATCCTCGATGGAGCAGTGAACGGCGAACAAAAAGATACGCTGGTTTGTAAGATGAAAAAGAACAAATATTGCATCCCAAGCGGAGACAGCTGTCCTGATGGGACGGATAAAAAGAAAAAGCAGCTCTTTAGCGCTCATGATATTCTCTTCTGGGTGAGCAAGGATGATCCGCGCGGAGCTATTCCAAAAAATCCGCAAAGCGATCCCCAGTTTGACGCCTGGGAAAAAGGCGTCCAGAAGTGGGGACAAAAAGAAGACCTCAACGCTTCGGACAGTATCGACCAATGCAACTAGATTATTATTTTTTCAATCACTCGCCTGCCCGCAATATCATTTGTTTTTTCCAAGATATTTTCTCTTCGTAAAAACAGCTCACTCGAAATCACCGGGTGGGCTGTTTTAATATAAAGGATTTTGTCTTTTATTTTAATATCGCGAATGTCTGAATCTTCGAGATTTTTGATTTCCCCTTTTGCTGCTTCCAAAAAAACTCGGGCAATTGTTTTCGCGTCGAGAGTTTTCTTCCCAGCTTGAATTCCGCGAGAAATTTTTCTTTTGAGAATATCTTGGATTTTTTTCATAGCATTCTATTGTTACGTAATATGCTGTGTAACACGGGATTGTATATTTTTACTTATTTCAAACTTTTCTGGCCGATAAACTTTTTCAATTCTTCTTTCACGATCTTCTCCATCTTTTCACGCGAAATCTTTCCTTTGTCCGAAAGTACTTCCAGCCTGTTTGCTTTGAGCATCTCTTGCAGATATTTGACCCAGTCTTTCATATGCATAATATTCTTTCGCTCAATTTGAAATTCGGCGAAAGACAGGAATTGCTCCACCAGAAGATACAGCTGCCGCAACTCCGTTTCCAGCATATAGTTTTTCGCCACTTCCGCTTCCTTTCTGGTCGGCACCGCGCCTTTCCAACTCGTCATTCCCAAATTTTCTTTCTTGCCGCTGATGCGGCTCGCTACCAACTCCGCCGCCGTATTTCCGGTAATGGCATAGTGGAATTTGTTTTGCATCGTCGCGTAGAATTCTTTTGTGAAATCGGTTTTTGGGTCATAGTCAACGCTAGTCGCGAAAATATCTTTCACCTTTTCATAGAGGTTCTTTTCCGACGCCCTGATTCTCCTGACTCTTTCCAGCCATTCATCAAAAAAGCCACTTTTCACCCCGCCTTCAGCCAGCCGCTCATCATCCATCACAAAGCCTTTGACGATATATTCCCGCAGCTTTTGCGTCGCCCAAATGCGAAATTGCGTGCCTCGCAAGGACTTCACGCGGTAGCCCACGGAAATAATCACATCGAGATTGTAGAAGTTAACACTATATTTTTTCCCATCCGAAGCAGTATGCTGGGATTTCCGGCATACTGAATTTTCCATCAATTCCCCCTCTCTAAAAACATTTTGAATGTGCTCTGTGATGGTTTTTCTGTCTTTCTGAAACAACTCCGCCATTTGGGCTTGCGAAAGCCAAACTGTCTCATCTTCAACACTCACCTCTATCTCTGTTTTCCCATCTTCGGTGTTGTAGAGAATCACTTTGTTGTTTTGCTCTTTTTTCATTTTTTTTGGTTCAAATGATATACTATCACTATATCACTACCAGAACCCCTGTCAAGCGCTTTTGTTTCGCTATTTCCCCTGAAAAGCTGAATGCAAAATCGATTGCTCCAGTTTTTCCAAATCGGATTGGGTGGATTTTTGATATTCCTGAAGTTGGCGTATTTTTCCCGACAGCTCATCCAACCGCGCGACGATCTTTTTTTGTTCAGCGAGGGACGGGAGCGATATTTTATATTTTTCTAAAAATTGAACAGGTACACGTTTTTGCCCGGCACTGCCTGTCATTTTCTGCTGAGCCTCTTCACGAAAAAAAGGTTGTCGCAAAATATAATAGATCCATTCAGGCAGAACATCTTTTCCCGCCCTGATGACATGGAATTCCGTTGTGCCGAATCCGATGCCATTTTTCAGATTCTTTGCGATTGCAATTTTTCCATTTTCCATGCAAGGTGTGATTTTTGCAAGAACGATGTCTCCATTCCGAAAATATGTATAGCCATACCTTGCAAGACCCAATTCTCTATCGTCAGAGTATGTTATTGCTTGTGCATATTCATCGACAGCTTTCATTGGAACAAAAGAAACCAGCAATTCATCCGGTTCATTTCTGATTTCTGATTTTTTTGGATTTAGCTCACAAATCTCACCGAGTTCTTTTTCTTTCCAACCTCTCTTTTTTCCTTCTTTAAAAATTTTGTGTAGTTCGGCGGAGAGAAGGTTTTGCGTGGCCTCTTGCGCTTCAGTTCGAAGGCGCTTGGATTCCTTCGTCTTCGCTAGCAACTTTTCCAACTTCGCAACAATTTTCCTTTGTTCATAAAGTGGAGGGAATGGAATTTCTATATTTTCTAAATGTTTTTTAGATATCGCCGTAAAAGTGCTGCCAGTGCCAAGATTGGCAATATCTTTTTCTTTTAACTTTAAAAAATTAAATAAAAAATCTTGATCCAATTCTTTTTTTGCTCGCAAACCAGTTAAGCCACGGCCAATACAAGATTTTTCTTGTGCAATATTCAAAGCGCCGACAGGCGCACGAACAGAGATTAAAATATCTCCAGCTTCAACAATCTTTGTTGGCTCTGAACACCAAACGCGAGGCGTTGGATATAATTTACCATAATCTTTTTTCCCCTGATAAAACGGCAAACCATTTTTGTTATCATTATATGTTGAAGATGAGGGAGATTGTCCCATATTTATCGCACAAACCTCTCCTAATTTTTTTGTTGGCCATGTCATATTATTTTAATTCATCTAACTTTCGAAACAGTAAACTTATGAAACCAAGATACTCCAATGCTCTATATGGATCTTTAAGATTTATAATCTCATGCCCTTTTGGATTTCTGATTCCATGCATCAACCCAGCAAATAAATGCATAAATCCCTCTTGCTCATCTTTTTCAGATTGGCCCGCTAGTTTATTAAATTTTAGTTTTGGGTTATTTACACTAAAAACATCTAGCATTAAAGCTTTT
The DNA here is from genome assembly GCA_041662765.1 of Parcubacteria group bacterium. GTDB lineage: Bacteria > Patescibacteriota > Minisyncoccia > Moranbacterales > UBA11712 > JAPLXD01. The sequence goes on along the minus strand of JBAZRT010000010.1, from coordinate 2,912 downwards.
CCATCACGAGTCGATCCAGAGAGCTCCTGAACTCTTTTATTTAACAATTTACAAGCCTCAAGGATAGATTGGGAAAAATGCTTATTCGCAAATAGCCGTTTGCTCGCAAAAACAACAGACGAATGCAACTTCCTCTCATTAAATAGCTTAGTATTTTTCTTTTCCAGCAATATTTCTTTTTTACCTAATTTTTTCTTAAATTCTGCAAATGCTTCTCGTGGAAATTTATAACCTTTATCAGATTTCTTAAAATATATTGAGCTTTTTGAGATAGTTTTTTCAATCACAAATTCTAAAATATATGTTCGCCCCTGTTCAGCAATTTGAACAAATTCGTCAAAAAGATATTCTTCCTTCGATTTCTTTGCTAGTTGCCATTCTTGTGATGCTGTTGATTCTGGTGTCCAACCGGAATCAATTAATAATTTTGAAAACAGAGAACCAGATGTTGCGGAAGAAATAATATAAGCAAGTAAACGAAAATTTTCTTTTGTTAATTCGAAGTTTTTCATTTATATAGGCATGTTATATAACATATTCCCCATTATGAAGTTTTCGTGCTTCATCCGCTTTCGCCTTGAACACATTTGTGCCCCGCCGAATATAAATAGCGTCCTGAAAATGGTGCACATCTTTTCTGTTCCAAGGCGGAATAATAATTAAGATTATTTTATAACCAAGAATGTCTTTCTCAACAAGCTTTACAGCGGGCGTAGGAGTTATGTTATGTTTAATGCAATTTTGAATGGATTGATCAAATTTTTGTCTTGAGATGTCGGAGCTTTCGATGGCTCCATCATCATCAACGCCATAAAAAATGATTCCGCCCATCTTGGTATTCGAAAATGCACAAATTTCCTTTGCGAGTTTATCCATGGCTGTACCGGCACTTTTAAATTCATAGGGTTGATCTTCGCCCGAACCACATATATCAAGTATTTGCTGTAGAGATGGCGTAGCAATTATTTTCAGCGCTGACCGTCCATATTTTTCTGATCGTATCTTTCTCGGTTTTACAGCAATAATCTTTTCTGGCTCATCAAAATATGACCTTGAAAGGTGTTTAAGGAGTGGGACTTGCGCATAAACAATCGACCCTTCCTTTCTAATGATATCCCCATTGTCATGTTGTCTTGGAATAATAAGCTCTAAATCTTTCATTTTCTGGAGATCCTGAAGAGCTGCCGAAAGACTTTTTCCGCTTTTCCTTGCGATCTCCTTACCGGACCCTTTTCCATTCACCAAATCAAAAACTTGTCTCCGTTTAGGGGCCCCTTCAAATAATAGTCGTGCCCTTGCTACAAGTTCTTGAAGATTCATGGATTTTATTTTTTCTTAATTTGTCGCATTGGAACCATTCGACTGATGATTGCAGGATCTACGCCTAAAGCAGCCGCAACATCCTTTCCCTGAACACCCTGACGAGTAAGGGCTAGAATAAGTAGCTTCTTGATATCTTCAAGCAACTTATCCGTCTTTTTATTATTCATCATAGTTATTTAAATTTATTTGGTTTTTTAATACCTTTAAGAATTTCATTCACGCGTCCGTCGGCCATACCCATGATCTTGGCAATATTATTTTGTCCAAGTTCCGTGCCCGCATATAAAAGACCAACCCCTACTCTCTCCAGGAGATCAGCAACCTTATCTTCTCCCTTTGCTATTTTCCGGCTTTGTGTCTGCTTATTATTTTTTTTTGCCATTTGATTTTTTATTACTATTTACAATTAAATTCACCTTTGCGAATAGGTTATTATCAAGCGAACCCATAATTTCACGAACTTGCTCGCGCTTTGCATTCAACCTACAGAACTCAATAAGAATTAGAATTTCGACAGAATGCCTCAAATTATCTATTCTTGCCTCAAGATTTTTTGTGTCCATAATTATTTTTTCTTAAGTCCTTTAAGAAAATCGTTCACTATATGAGTGTCCATGCGTAGCTTCTTAGCAATTTTAGCCTGCGAAACATTCATCTCAAATAAGCTTAAGACGAGTGTCTTTTTTAGAAGTTCACACACTTCATCTATCGGTTCAACAGATTGCTTCTTTTTCGCCATAAATTTATTTTTTACTTTTTATTACTTTTGCGTCGACTCCTCATAACGTTTACAGTATTTGTAGATGTGTTCAGTATCTCGGCAATTTCCGTGGGAGTTAGCCCAAAACGATCGAGCATTTCAACATTTTCAGTAATTGTTGCCCTACTATTCATCGAAAGAAGATTCAGAGCAATAAGAACTCCTAATTTTTTTGATATTGATTCAAGTAATTGTCGATTTTCCATAGCTATTTTTTAATTTTTTTAAGTTCTGATAACTCCTTACTCACATATCCTACCTTTTTTTCAAGAATATCTGCTATTTCAGAGGAATTCAGTCCAAAAGTAGATAGCCCCCATATTTGGTCCCTAAGTGTTACTTCTCGCTCATTGTTTGCAATTTTCAGCAAAAGAGAGATTACTATGCTCAATTTTCGATCGATCGATGCGATATTTTTTTTATCTTCGGTCATATAATTGACTGTTAAGTAAATTTAATTTCTTCCAGCAGCCTCGCAATCTCTACCTCTGAATTTTTGATGCTATTCAGGACCCTTTTTGGATCATTATGTTCGACTTTCGCAATTCCATTCGGATTTTTGAAGTCCAAGTTGTAATTGCGTTTTTGGATGTCTTCGGTGGAAACTTTCCAGGCGTGTCCGTTCGATTTCCGATTCTTCCACCATTTTTTCACCGGTTCGAATTCAGCGGACGTGATTGGTCGGCCTTTGGTATATTGTTTCGTCCCTTCCGGTAGCGGCAATTCATAAAACCAAATTTCTTTGGTTGGGTTTCCCTTTTCGAAAAAAAGCAAATTTGTGTTCACTCCCGCGTAGGGACTGAAAACCCCCTGCGGAAGACGCACAATC
>JBAZRT010000009.1:0-20817 GCA_041662765.1 Parcubacteria group bacterium | reverse complement strand
AAAAATATTCTTGACGGACGGGCACTTGATATCATCGAAATTGATGCCGCTTCGAATACGGGTGTGGATAATATTCGAGAGCTGCGGGAAACCGTGAAGCTCCCGCCGAGCTCCCTCAAATACAAAGTCTATATCATCGACGAAGTCCATATGCTCTCCGGCGGAGCGTTTAACGCTTTGCTAAAGACCTTGGAAGAACCGCCGGCGAATGTTGTATTTATATTGGCAACAACAGAGGTCCACAAAATTCCGGAGACTATTTTGTCGCGCGTTCAGCGCTTTGATTTCACCCGCCTCACGATCGAAGAGATCATCAAACGCCTCGATGAGATCGCCAAGCTCGAAAAAGTGAAGGTTGACCGAGAAGCGCTCGAAATTATCGCCTCTTCTTCGGAAGGCGGAATGCGAAACGCCGAAAGCTTGCTCGGCCAGATCATTGCTCTCGAGGATAAGCAAATAACGACCAAAGAAGTTGAATTCATTTTGGGAACCGTTTCGGAAAAATTCACGGCCGAATTTGTCGACCTTGTTATCCAAAAAAAATACTCGGAAGTTTTTTCAAAGATCGGCGAACTTCGCGAAATGGGAATAGACTTCAAAAATTTTTCGAAATCCCTACTCAACTATTTGCGGCAAATGCTTGTTCTCAAAATCAATCCCGATCTCGGCCAAAAGCTTTCTTATGAAATAACAAAAGAAAGGTTTGGACAGATCAAAGGCCAAATCGCGAGCGTCGAAACAGACGATATCCTGAATTTTATCAACGTTCTCCAAGAAAATATCGAGCGTTTTAAGTCCAGCTCGATTCCCCAGCTTTTTCTCGAGGTCAGCATCGCTAAAATGGCCTCGCAAAACCCAACTTATCCGAGGGCCCAACACTTGAATGAAGACAAGAGTGAGATATCAACTCCTCCCCAATCGCCCGCCGCAAAAATTGAGAAAAAAATTGAAGAAAAAAAAAGTCCTGATACTTCCCAAAACGACCCTGCTCCGGTAAAAAAAACCAAAATATCAGAAGATGCTTCTGTTGATCTTGATCTCGTCATCTCGAACTGGCGCGAAATCATCGATTCGCTCAAAAGCTACAACCATTCTCTCTCTTCTGTCCTCAAGATGTGCCAACCGATTCTCATAGAGGGAAAATATCTGTTTCTTCGCACGAAATATTCTTTTTACAATGACAAAATTTCCGATACGCAAAACCGGTTGACAATCGAAAAAGCAATTGATAAGATAACAGGCGTTGTCTTGAAGCTCAAACCCATCACTGAAAAAGATTTTTCCGCTCAATATCCTGATTTCAAAGAGAGAAAAAACTTATTGCAAGAAGCCGCCGATATCTTCGGCGGAAAAATAGTGAAAGACTAACTGCCCGGTCGCCAAGCGGTAAGGCAGCGGCCTTTGAAGCCGCTATTCGTAGGTTCGAATCCTACCCGGGCAACAAAAAAACACCCTTATGATTACCGATGAAGTAAAAATTTTTGTCCGGGCTGGAAAGGGCGGAGACGGCGTAGTCGCTTTTGACAAGACCAAAATGAGCCTCGGGCCAACTGGCGGACGGGGAGGCAACGGCGCGAACGTTTTTTTTGAAGGCGTTTCCGATCTGACAGCGCTCAATAAATACAAAAGCAAGCGCGAACGCTTCGCCCCTGAAGGAAAGAACGGAAAAGCGGACAAATCGACAGGGCCGGGCGGCAAAGATCTTATTTTGACGATTCCGGTTGGTTGCGCAATCCACAACCTGAAAACAGACAAATATTCCGAAATAACTCAGCTCGGGGAAAAAATACTCGCTGCTAAAGGCGGTTTGGGAGGAAGAGGAAATTTCAATTTCCGCTCATCCAGAAATACCACTCCGGAAGAATTTGAAGAGGGATATCCCGGAGAAGAATTTGAATTCGCTATCGAGCTTCGATTAATCGCCGACATCGGCCTCGTCGGGCTTCCCAATGCCGGAAAATCAAGCCTTCTCAACGAATTTACCAATGCGAAAGTTCGAGTCGCCAACTATCCCTTCACTACGCTTGAGCCAAATCTCGGCGTCTTGGGAGACCTCGTTATTGCTGATATTCCGGGCCTCATCGAAGGCGCATCCCGCGGCAAAGGACTGGGAATAAAGTTCCTGAAGCACATTCAGCGGACGAAAATTCTTCTTCACTGCATTTCCCTGGAATCAGACGATCCGGCGAAAGATTATGCAGTCGTTCGAAAAGAGCTCGAGGACTTCAGTCCGGAACTGACGCAAAAAAAAGAGATCGTGCTCCTCACAAAATCAGATCTGATATCCGAAGAGACGGCCCGCAAAAAAATCGCTCAAATGCGAAAAATAAATCCCGAAGTTTTTGCGGCTTCGATTCACGACTGGGATGGCCTGCAAAGAATAATCCATCGGCTGTCTTCTCTGTAAACAAGTTTTGAAGACAGCGGAGTTTAAAAAATAAAAAAAAATATATGGAACAAGACCTGCTGGAAAAATTGGATCAAATGGAACAAAAGATCGAAGAAACCCGCGTTCTGGCGCAAAAAACTTACAAGCTTTTTCTTTGGACAATGATCGGAACCGTTGTGACGTTCGTCCTGCCGCTCATCGCCCTGGCTTTTGTGATCCCCTATTTTCTGAGAACCGTCACATCCGGACTCAACGGCCTATAGTATGGGAACGAGCGAATCGATAGCAAGAAAAATAAAAAGCGGCAAAATCGGCGTCATTCCCACTGATACGATTTATGGCGTCGCTGCTGCAGCATTTTCAAAAAAAGCCGTCGCTCGGGCATACAAAATTCTGAAAAGGAACCCCAAGAAACCTTTTATTGTTCTTATTGGTTCAATCGAGGATTTGTCCTTATTCGATATCAAACTGGATCGCATAACGGAAAATATCCTCAAAAATATTTGGCCGGGAAAAGTCAGCGTAATTTTGCCAGTAAAAAGCAGGAAGTTCGAATATCTCCATCGAGGAACAAAAACTTTGGCTTTCAGGTTTCCGAAAAAAAAAGAATCTGATAGAAATACTGGAAAAAACCGGCCCTCTGATCTCGACCAGCGCCAATCCCGAAGGCGCCAAACCGGCTGAAACAATCATGGAATCAAAGAACTACTTCGGAGATTGTATTGACTTCTTCGCCAGCGGTGGTAAAATAAAGTCCTTGCCATCAACATTGATTGAAATAAAAGATGGCAATATCAGCGTATTGAGGAAAGGAGGAGGAAAAATAAGTTTAATTAAAATTAAGCGTTGAACAACACTATGAAAGACAAATGTCCAAAATGCGGCGAGCCGATGGAAAGCTGCAAGTGTGAATTGGAAGAGAATGAGCCTAGTTGCGATTGTTCTTGCTGCGGCCATTCCTGCGGCCCGGAAGAAAAATAATTCTCGCGCTAAAAACCCCGCCTAGGCGGGGTTTTTTGTATCTTAATTTAGGTATATTTTGTTACTTTTCTTTCCAGATTTTGTTTCGTAATTTCTTGTGATAGCTGATCGCAAAACGATGAGCTTCGTCGCGGATCCTTTCCAGCAAATTCGCGTCGCTCAAAATTCGATTATACTTCTCCCTTATCTCCTCGTTTCGACCGAGATATGTCAAAAGAAATTTTGATTGATAGATGTCCAATTTTTTGCGTGTCGGTCCTTTGGCGACGGCAATGATCGGAATTTCCAGTTTCAATTCCTCTGTTATCCTTTGAGCCATATTGAGATGGCCCTTCCCCCCATCAAGGATCATCAGATCCGGTTTTTGCCAATTATTTCGAAAACGGCGCATCAAAACTTCGCGCATCATAGCAACATCATCAATTCCGGACACTGTTTTTATTTTGAATTTTCGGTATTCATTTTTGTCCGGCTTATTGCCCAAAAATACGACCATCGATCCAACAGCGAAATCGCCTCCGATGTTGGAAACATCATATGCTTCTATTCTGGCGTCTGATGTTTGGCGCCTGATATCTGACACATCTTTTTCGTCCGAAATAAGAGCCACATCGCGAATATGCTCCAGCGCAAAAATTCTGTTTCGTGCTTCCGCCGCTTTTTCGAATTCATTCTTTTTGGAAAATACCTTCATCTGCTTTTTGATCTCGACAAGAAGATTTTTCTTTTTCCCCAAAAGAATCATCTCAATGCCGCGGATATTCTTGAGATAATCCTTTCGAGATATCCCTCCCGCGTACGGTCCAGGACATTTCCCTATTTGAAAATCAAGACAGCCTTTTTCGGTTTGCTGTTTGTTCGAATGAAACGGAAAAATTTTTCGAATCAGCTTCAGCGCAACATTCATTTGGCGTTTCGAAAGATACGGTCCGTATATCTTTTTCGCCGGCACTTTCCCCAGCTCTGTTTTCCAAAAAATCAGCACCCGCGGAAATTTTTCTTTGGTGATCACAAAATATCCAAAGCTCTTGTCATCTTTCGCCATCACATTATATTTTGGCTGGCGCGCCTTGATGAGATTTGATTCCAAAATGAGCGCCTCGAGAACCGAATCTGTTTTGTGTATTTTTATATCGGCAACTTGCGAAATCATCGGGTCGATGTTCGGCCGATCCAGATGCGCGTTTTTAAGAAAATAGCTTCCCACCCGATCTTTGAGACTTGTCGCTTTCCCAATATAAATAATTTTCCCCTTTTTATCGTGAAATTCGTATACGCCAGGGGATTTAGGAAGAGACTTAATCGCTTTTTTTATCCAATTACTATCGCCCATAGATTATTTTTTGAGAATTTCTTTCAAAAATTTCCCCGTATAACTTTCCTTGTGGTATTTGATCACTTCTTCCGGCGGACCGGTGACGACCACGCGGCCGCCGTTGTCTCCTCCTTCGGGACCGAGGTCAATGATCCAATCAGCTGTTTTGATGACATCCATATTGTGCTCAATTACGATGACCGTATTTCCCGCGTCGACCAGACGATGCAAGACTTCCAAAAGTTTTTTCACGTCGTCAAAATGGAGTCCCGTTGTCGGCTCGTCGAGGATGTATAAAGTGTTTCCTGTCATCCGCCGCGAAAGTTCCGAGGCGAGCTTGATTCTCTGCGCTTCCCCACCCGAAAGAGTTGTCGCCGCTTGGCCGAGATTGATATATCCCAGCCCCACTTCTTCCAGAACTTTGAGCGGTTCGAATATCCGCGGATAGTTTTCAAAAAAAACACGCCCTTCCGAAACCGTCATCGCCAGAACATCGGCGATATTTTTCCCTTTATACTTCACTTCAAGCGTTTCGCGATTGTATCTTTTCCCTTTGCAAACATCGCAGGGCAAAAATACGTCGGGCATGAACTGCATCTCCACCTTCAAAAATCCTTCACCCCGGCAATTGTCGCACCGTCCGCCGTTCACGTTGAACGAAAATCTTCCTGGACCATAGCCGTGCCCCCGCGCGTCTTTCGTCATCGCGAAAAGTTCCCGGATCAGCGTGAAAAATCCGACATACGTCGCGGGATTCGATCTCGGCGTGCGCCCGATCGGAGACTGATCAATGTGGATCACTTTGTCGACATATTGCGTCCCAAGAATTTCTTTGTGCCTGCCCGGCCGCTCAAGTGAACGCATAATTTTTGAGGATAAGCCTTTCCCCAATATATCTTCGACAAGCGTCGACTTCCCGCTTCCGCTGACGCCCGTCACGCAAGTCAATGTTTTCAAAGGAAATTCAACGGTTATGCTTTTCAGATTGTGTTCGCTTGCACCTTTTACTGTCAGCCACTTTTTGTTTTTCACCGGCCGGCGAAATTTTGGTATTTCAATTTCAAGATCGCCCCGCAAATATCTTCCCGTTATCGAATCTTTCTCTTTTTCAATATCTTTAACTGTCCCTTCAGCAACGACTTCTCCGCCATGCCGCCCCGCTCCCGGCCCGATATCAACTAAATGGTCAGCTGCTCTGATAGTTTCTTCGTCGTGCTCGATAACAATCACTGTATTGCCAATATCTCTTAGTTTTAACAAAGTCTCGAGTAATTTTGCGTTGTCGCGCGCGTGAAGCCCGACTGACGGTTCATCGAGAATATAGAGTACGCCGACAAGCTGCGACCCGATTTGCGAGGCCAGGCGGATTCTTTGCGTTTCTCCTCCCGCCAGCGTGTTGGCAGCGCGTCCCAAAGTGAGATATCCAAGACCGACGTCGTCCAAAAAGCGCGTCCGATTGCAAATTTCTTTGAGAATCCTTTTGGCAATAATATTCTCCCTTTCTGAAAGTTTTATGCTGCCAAAAAACTTCAAAGCATCCGCGACACTCGTGGAAGATACTTCATGGATATTTTTCCCGCCAACGGTGATGAGAAGCGCCTCCGGTTTGTATCGCGAACCTTTGCAAGCCGGGCACAAACTCCGCGACATATATTTTTCAATGTCCTGCCGCACGGATTCGGAATCAGTTTTGAAATAGCGATCCCGCATGAAGCCCAGAATTCCGTTCCATTCAACATTGAATTTCCAAACCGCTCCGGTTTTTGTTTTGAGGCGCACTTCGATATCATCGGGCTCCTCATCTCCAAAAAGCAAAATATTTTGTTGTTTTTCATTCAGATCTCGGAAACGCACATTGTCTGGTATGCGATAATAGCTTGTCACCGCGCGCAAAATTGAACCTTGATAGTTATTCGGCTTATAGCTCCAGGGCATGATGGCGCCTTCGGCAATTGTTCTCGTTTTGTCGGGAATGATGAGATTTGGATCAATTTCCTTTTTTGTTCCCAATCCCTCGCACGTCGGGCATGCCCCCTGCGGACTATTAAAAGAAAACAACCGCGGTTCAAGCTCAGGAAAAACAGCCTCCTCATGATCCAAGCAAGCCAGATTTTGGTTGTATATATATTCAGACTTTCCGCTTCGCACTTTCACAAATCCTTGCGAAAGTTTCAGCGCGCTTTCGACAGATTCAAATATTCTCGACAAATTTTTGTCATTCACCTCAACCTCATCGATCTTCACGTCAATGCTGTGTTTTTTGTACCGCGCAAGAATCAAGCCAAGCCTTGCTTTTTCTGTGAGATCGATTTTTTTGCCATCGACAATAGCCTCCGAAAAACCGCGCTTGAACATTTCTCCCAAAAGCGTCGAATATTCCCCTTTTCGCTCCCGCACCACCGGAGAAAGAATTTCAATCTTAGATCCAGATCCATTTTCGATGATCCGGTCCACAATCTCATCGATCGACATTTTGGTGATTTCTTTTCCGCAAACCGGACAATGCGGCACACCGATCTTGGCATAAAGAAGCCGCAAATAGTCATGAATTTCCGTCACAGTTCCCACGGTCGAGCGCGGATTGTGAGACGAGGCTTTCTGGTCTATCGAGATCGCAGGACTCAAACCCTCGATCGAATCCACGTCCGGCTTTTCCATTTGCCCCAAAAACTGCCGGGCATAGCTTGAAAGACTTTCGAGATAGCGTCTCTGCCCTTCAGCGTAAATAGTATCAAAAGCGAGAGTCGATTTTCCCGATCCGCTGATCCCGGTGAACACAATAAACTTCCCCCGCGGAAGTTCGAGGTTTATATTCTTAAGATTATGCTCGCGAGCGCCGCGAATGATTATTTTATCCATATTTAATTGTTTACTAACACAAAAGTGCCCCATTTAAGGGTTTCACCTATAGTAGTACTAATGAGTCAATAAATCAATTTCAGAATCTACCCCATCTGCAATTTTCTCAGTTGAATTATTTCATCCCGGATCAGCGCCGCTTTTTCGAATTCCATATTCCGCGCCGCTTCTTTCATTTCGCGCTCTTTTTGCTTCACGTATCCGGCGATGTCTTCGAGAGACTCTAGTTTCACAAATTCTTGCGAAATTTCGGGTTTGAGTTCGTGATCAACGATGGATTCGATCTTTTTTTTGATCGATTTGGGCGTGATGTGATGCGCTTTGTTGTATTTCGTCTGCGTTTCGCGCCGGCGGTTGGTTTCATCTATTGCCCGTTTCATCGATCCGGTGATTTTGTCGGCATAAAGAATCACCCGCCCGGAAATATTGCGCGCTGCGCGGCCAATCGTTTGCACGAGTGAAGTTTCCGAACGCAAAAATCCCTCCTTGTCTGCGTCAAGTATCGTTACTAAGCTTACTTCTGGTAAATCGAGACCCTCTCGAAGCAGGTTAACACCCACTAGGACATCAAATTTTCCTCGCCGCAAATTTTCCAAGATACGCACCCGCTCCATCGTATCCACCCCCGAATGCAAATATTCCGATTTTATTTCATTTTCTTTCAAAAATTCCGCCAAATCCTCGGCCATTTTTTTCGTGAGCGTCGTCACCAGCACGCGTTCTTTTTTCGCTACTACACTTTTTATCTCCTCAATCACATCTTTCACCTGCCCCTTCGCCGGCTTGATCACCAATTCAGGGTCAATCAATCCCGTCGGCCTGATAATCTGCTCGACCGTTTGAGCCGAATTTTTTCGCTCATAATCGGCAGGAGTCGCTGAAGTGAAAATAACTTGGTTTATTTTCTTTTCAAATTCGCTGAATTTCATCGGCCGGTTGTCATAAGCGCTCGGAAGACGGAAACCGTTGTCAATAAGCGCCTTTTTCCGGGCGTGATCGCCGTTATACATCGCATTGAGCTGCGGAACCGTCACGTGCGATTCGTCGATGACGATCAGAAAGTTTTTTGCAAAATAATCCACCAGCGTGTATGGCGCCTCGCCTGGCGCACGTCCGGTGAGATAGCGGGAATAGTTCTCGATTCCGTTGCAATATCCGATTTCCCGCATCATTTCGAGGTCCTGTTTTGTCCGGCGGTATATTCTTTCGGCCTCCAATAATTTTTTGTGCTTTTTGAAATACGCCACTCTTTCGTTCAATTCTTTTTCTATCTGATTCAAGGCTTCTTCCAATACCGGTTCCGGAACGACAAAATGCTTGGCTGGGTATATCAAAACTTTTTCCAGTTTCCCAAGCGCTTCTCCGGTCAAAAAATCATATTCGCTTATTTTTTTGATCTTGTCTTCTTTTATTTCAATACGGGTCACAATTTCCCGCGACGGCGACATAACTTCGATCGTCTCCCCGTGAGCGCGAAATTTTCCGCGGGACAAATATTCCGAGCGGAGAAAATGCATTTCTGTGAGATCCTTGATCAGTTTTTCCCGATCAGCCGCTTCCCCGACTTTGAGACTCAAAGATATTTCTTCATAGAATTCCGGCGAACCGAGTCCGTATATGCACGATACTGACGCCACTACGATTGAATCCTGCCGCGACAAAACCGCTACCGTCGCCGCATGGCGCAGCCGGTCGATTTCGTCGTTTATCTGAGCTTCTTTTTCGATATAGGTGTCGGATGAAGAAATATACGCTTCTGGCTGGTAGTAATCATAATAGGAAACAAAATATTCCACCGCGTTTTTTGGAAAAAAAGTTCGGAATTCCTGGGCGAGTTGCGCTGCCAGCGTCTTGTTCGGCGCGATCACCAGAGTTGGTTTTTGGACATTCTCGATCACATTCGCCATCGTGAACGTCTTCCCGGATCCGGTCACCCCGAGCAAAGTTTGAAATTTATTTCCACGCCGAAGCCCGGCGGTCAATTTCTCGATTGCTTTCGGTTGATCCCCGTCTGGACGAAATTTAGAGCTTATCTTGAATTTCATTCTACCTATTATATACGCCAAAAATCGATATGTCTATATGGATACTACCATAAATTATAAAATAGTGATATAGTGATAGTATGTTCAAACGAGGAATTGCTACATTTACTCTCGATTATGGCAAATGCCCGAAATGGCTATTTGAGCGGATGGTGAAATTGGGGCGAGAAATGTCCCGGGTCATCATTGCTGAATACGGGCCGGATGAATTTGTGAAACGGATCGCCGATCCGGTCTGGTTTCAGGCGCTCGGTACCGTGCTCGCTTTCGACTGGAACGCGTCGGGTCTCACGACGATCCTCACCGCCGCGCTCAAAGAAGCCACCCGCGGTGAAGAAAGAGATTTGGGCGTGTACATCTGCGGCGGGAAAGGAAAGACTTCGCTCAAAACTCCGGAGCAAATTTCTCTTTTTGGCGCGCGGGCAGAGCTCTCGCAGAAGAAAATAAATTCTCTTGAATACAATTCCCGGATGGCTGCCAAGGTTGATTCTTCGCTCGTTCAAGACGGATTTCAAATCTATCACCATTGTTTTTTCTTTTCGCAAAACGGCACTTGGGCCGTTGTCCAGCAAGGAATGAACGAAAAAAATGTTACAGCGCGAAGGTATCACTGGTTTTCGGACGATGCGAAAAATATGGTCATCGAACCGCATGCCGGAATAATTTCTGACGGCCAGCATACAGGACTCAATATGACCGCAAGAGAAAGCGAGAACACGCAAAAGATCAGCACCGAGCTCGTCCAAGGAAGCTATGATACCCTGATGAAAGATCTGAAATTGCTTCGAAAATATTCCACTCCCCAAAGCGATATCGTTTCAATGGGCGATGAAAATCAAGAGCTCACAAAAATGCATCTGCATGACCGCGATTTCGAAGTCTTGCCCGTCATCACGGAAGATTTCACCAAAAGCAAATATCTGCAAAAAATTCTCTACGAGGTGAATAAGATAAAACCGAAAAGCTATGAACAGCTCTTATCCTTGAAAGGCGTCGGGCCCAAGACGATCCGCGCTCTCGCTCTCACTGCCGAAGTGATCTATGGCGCGAAAGCATCATACGAAGATCCCGCCCGCTACTCCTTTGCCCACGGCGGAAAAGACTTCATCCCCTATCCTGTCGACCGTCCGACCTATGACCAGACCATTGCAACCATGCGAGTGCTTGCGTCCAAGATGAAAATTGGATATAGTGAGAAAAATAAAGTATTAAGCAAGCTAATTTAATGGAAAAAATACCCGATCAAGGTCTTATCAATGATGAAACCATAATCAAAAAAGATGATGGCAAATCGTTGAAATATTGGCAGCTGCGAAGTGATTTCGCAAATTTTCTCAAAAGAGATCCGGAAGCCTTTTTGCTCAGCGAAAAATATCAAGAAAATTTGGAAAGCATGCTTGTGATGCTTCTTGGAAGAGAAAAAATTGTTCCTTGGGGAAGCCAAATCACAGGAAAATACAAGGCTATTTTCGACAAACTTCTTGAAGATTTCAAAGACCCATACAAATTTCTCCTCAAAAACAAGAAAAAAGATCTGCCTCTTTTTAGGGAACTGCCAAAAGAAGATTCAAGCGCCGAAGCAAAATAGCCTCCTTAGCTGCTTCCTTCATTTTCGCAAACAAAAAAGCCGGTCCCTCTCGGCTGGCTTTTTTGATGAATAATTTCGAAAAATTATTCAGCTGCTGGTGTTTCTTCGACCGGAACTTCCGGAGCCGCCATCGGCTCAACAACCGGAGCCTCTGTTGGGGTTACTTCGGGCATATCTGTCGCCGGAGCGTCAGTTGCCGGATCAACCGGAGTTGGGTTCATATCATCTGTCATGATATTTTATATTAAAAATTAAAAGTGAAAAGCTAACTTTTATCTTTTCCTTTTCAACTTTTAATTTACAAAGGTTTTTCTCCCATATCAAACGCGTCGGCTGATGCAGGGGCGGAAACAAAGCTTGATTTCTTGAGTATCTCTTCATTCACTATATCACGATTTCGTCCGTATTTCAACTTTGAAAGTTCTTTTATGGCCTCGGCGATCTCTTTCGATCCCTTGGTTGGCGGATAGGTTTTCATATTGAACGGCGTTGCGACCTGGTTTGCGATCAAGAGTTTCATAAAGCAATTGTGATTGTCCACGTTCATGAGGTCGTTCGCATCAAAAACCGGCTCGAATTGTTTTTGCAGAAATTCCGCGTCCTCGGCGCCCACCCGGAACGAGCAAATTGAACCGACGTTTCCAAAAACAGCTTTGGATATTTCTTCCTTGAGCTGGGCGATGAATTGATGAGCGATGACAAGAGCCAAGCGGTATTTTCGCGCTTCAGACAGGATCTGCGAGATCGAATCAGTTGTGAAGTTCTGAAATTCATCGATGTACAGATAGAAATCTTTGCGCTGCTCTTCCGGCATATCCACCCGCGAAAGAGCCGAGATCAAAATTTTCCCAACGATTATCATTCCCAAGAGATTTGCATTGATCTCTCCGATCTTTCCTTTCGAAAGATTGACGAGGATGATCTGCTGGTTGTCCATTGCGGCGCGGAAATTGATCGTCGATTTTTCCTGCGCGATGATCGGACGCATCATATCGTTCGAAATGAACTGCGTGAGTTTGGAAGTGATATATGGCACCATATTCGCAAGTGCCGCTTCCCCGCCCGCTTTTTCGGCTTCTTTTTCCCAGAAATTTTTGACGACCGGGTTTGCGCAGTGCTTGAGTTTCAGATGCCGGAATTCTTCATCGGCAAGCACGCGCGGAATTTCCATGAGTGTCGAACCTGATTCCGGATGCTCCATCACGAGAAGAGCGGCATTCCGCATATATTGCTCGAACATCGGCCCGCCCGTCTGACGAAGGTCATACAGCTTGTCAAAAATATTGATCATCTCGTTGATGACAAATGTTTTTTGCTCCGGCTTATTCGCGTCGAATTCAAGCATATTGAGCCCGTACGGCCGCTCCATATCTGCCGGATCGAAATAGATCACGTCTTCCGCCCGTCCCTTTGGAATGTTCTCAAGCACATGATCAACAAATTCTCCGTGAGGATCGATCACGCAAACACCCTTTCCGTTCTGGATGTCCTGTTTCACCATTTCTTCCATCATCGTCGATTTTCCGGTTCCGGTCTGACCAACAACATAGAAATGGCGGCGACGGTCATCTTCCGAGTGATGAATAACGGTCTCAACTCCTCGATAGTCATTGAAGCCAAGCATGATTCCTTCTTTGGAAATATTCGACGGAGGCGCAGCTGTGCGAGCCTTGAGCCATGCGATCTTTGGCGTTTCGGTCGAGAAAAGAGGGAAATGGAAAATACTGGCAACTTCTTCCGAAGACAGAACGAAACTTTGGTCGCTGCGAAAATTGCGAAATATAAAATCAAAAGCGATATTTTTTTGACGCAGCTTGTTTTCACGCAAGACCTTGAAACTGTTCAGTCCCGGATTTTCGTATTGTATAAAACCATTTTCAAGTTCGGAGAGAATAACCTCCGAACGCTCTTGAGTGAGTGCCGAAGCAATCAAGCGAATATTCACATCGAACCCTGATTTCCCGGCCTTGCCTTCGATTTTTTTCACCACTTCTTGCTCTTCAGGCGTAAGCTGGATCGCATCTTTGCTTTGCTTCAATATGTCTTTTTCTTTGTCATTGTCTTTTTTGAAGATAACATTCAAAAATCCGCGCGCAGTTTGACGAAGCAATGTGTCTTTTTTCACGTCAGACAGCTGCCTACCCTGCTGCATCTTGTGAGCGACCTGCTTTCCTTTCTGCCGCCAAAGACCGCGCGCCGGCTTGAGAAGAATCTGAATCGCGGCTCCCTCTTTTTTTTCGTCAAATTTTCCAAGAACGTTTGTGATGTTGTTGAGAGGATCGGCCTCAAGCGTCTGGTATGTCCGAATTGGAAAATGATGTTTGTCTTTGAGGGAAAGAACCGAAGCGGCTGTGAAGCTTCCGGGAGAAAAAATATTGTAGTCGCCTGCCCTTTCGATCGAAGCTTTTGGATAAAAACTGTGTATTTGCCGCTCAACGATGTTGATAAATTTTCTAGGTGCGCCAATATAAAATGAAATTTCATCATTATCCGCAGGATTCGCAATCTCAAGCGCCACGACCGCGTCTCCATATATGATCCTGTGCCATATATTTGCCTTCTCTTTTATGTTTCCAAGACTCGCGAAAAGATGTTCCATCACCGAAATCAATTCTCTTTCCGATTTGGGCTGCTGCTGCTCTCCCCCTTGCGAATCACGCTTCATGGGCCGGCTCACTTTCACGACATCAATATCCATATTGAGAGACCGGGTAATAATTCCTCGGAAACTCACAAAACTCTTGAAGACCAGGAGAGCTCCCGACGCAAAACAGACGACCGCAACAAAGCCCGCAAGAGGATAGAGAATCAAATTTAAGCTATACGTGTCCATCGACAAAACTTTTTTATTTTTATTTTCGAAAAATATCGAAAAGGGACCTTTACAATTCCTTCAAAAGACCCTTCTGCAAGAGCTGCGCCCGAAGTCCCTCCTCCATCAAGCGATCATGAATTTCGTCGAGAGTATAATTGTCCGCCTGCGCGGGATCTTTTTCTTTATCCATATGCTGAGCCACCCGAATCGCGTGTTCAGGCCCTTTTTGGACGGCAATTTCAACCAATTTTTCCACTTTTTTCTCGAATTCCTGAATTCCGGATACAGACTTTGCGTCATTTACAACATTCAAAGCTGGCTGCGTTTGCTGCGTGCTGATGGTTTGTCTTGCTGTCTCAATTTTTTCCGAAATTTTTTCTTCCGGCGATTCCGTGTTCGTTTCGCTCTGGACTTCTCCTGATATTTCCGGAGTAGGAATAATTTCCTTTCTCCCAGCATCCTCAGGAACAATTTTTTCGCTATCGATATTCATCTCTTTGATCTTTTTCGCAAGATCCAGATCCTTTTGCTCGATCGGTTCTTGATAGTTTGATTGCGCCATAATATTTTATTTAATTTCCAATTTCTCTTTCTCGCTATTTCAAGTCCGCTATCAGTTCTTTTTTGAAGTCGTCTGTGACTTTCTTCACAAATTCTTCATAATTTTCAATCTTTGACATCAGGAATTTTTCAACTTCTTCCCCGCTTTTTTTTGTATCAACCATTTCGCCGAATTTTTTTTGATCTTCTTCACTCAAGATCTCCAGTGTTTCCAGCAAAATTCGCTTGAACAGCACATCTCCCATTTTGGCAAAGACCTCTTCCTTCTTGTCTTCCGGAAGATTTTGGAGCCCCAATTCTTCAATAATATAACTTCGGAGAATCGTGTCTTGAGTCATTTTATTTGAGTTTAAAGTTTATCGATAATTGATACGCGCACGAACTGATTTTTCTATTATTCGGAATTGTTCGTTCGAGATGCGGGCAAGCCAATTTTGAAGCGTAACCCCCTTGGCTGGGCCCAGCCTTCTTTCCAACTCCTTCGCCATTGCATCCCGAAATTTTATTTTTTGAAGATCTTCCCAAGTTTGGTTCTCCGGAAGCTGCGAAACAACCCCTTTATGGCCGGATATAAAATCGCTGGCTGGTTTGTCCCAATCCATATGCTCCACGCCGAAAATTCTTGCAAAGGAGCCGCGATTGTGGATCAAATCAGTGATCCGGCTCAACTTGGCCGAATCCTTAAGGGACATCTCTTGAGAGGCGCGAAGAGCATCGTGGGCTTTTTGGGACTCGACATTATAGAAATCGAAATTCTTTTTCGAGCGCGCTATTTCTTGGTCATATGGTTTCAGCCAGTCCGGTTTTTTCCCTGCACCTCTTGAAGAATGATGCTGTGCCACACCCGTTTTTGGCCTCGTATTCTCAACCGCTATTTTCGGCTTGCTTGAAACAACTTCTTGGGCCGCACTGCCGTGTGAAACGTCTGAGACGCCATGGTGAATATCACCCGTAAATACGCCATTACCAAATGCCCGGCCATTATATGTCAAATTCATTTTTCCAGTCGCTGAATCCTGGCATACTCTGATCTCATCACCCGATTGTACGTGATGGCTCACTATTTCGTTGAATTTTTGAAAGCCTTTTTTGCCCTCAAAACCCAATTTTTTCGCAAGTCCTTCCGCCAGTTCGTGCGCTTTCTGGCCGATTTTTGTATTCAGTTTTGGGTCATCTGGATTCAGATGGAATGCTTTCGGATTCGCTCTGATTATGTTTTGAGCCGATCTTTCGATTCCGCCTCCGCGCTGGATTTTACTAAGCCCCAATTCCCGATTTCCCAACGCTGCTACTTGTGACTCCGCGTCTGGCGCGCGCATGTCGCTTGTTTTTATTTCGTGTTCAGAGAGGACGGAAGGTTTTTTAAATTGATCATAGCTTCCCGGCGCAGATTCGTGCGGCTCGATATTGAACTCCTTAAAATGCTCTTCCCCATAAGAAGAAAGTCCGGTTATTTTTCCCTGAGCATCATGCTCATACAAAATATCTTCCGAAGGTTTGTAATCCGCTCCCGCCGCCGGACGATTCATTGCTTCTTGAACAAATCCACCAGTTTTAACTTGTGATCCCGAAGCAGCCAATTCTTGAAGATGTCCTTGCTCTTGCGGCGACAATTGAGCGGGTTTTGCATCGGAATGCTCGATAGCCTCCATGCCTTGCGGAGTGATTCTTATTCTTCCATTCGGCCCTTTGGTATAAAGCGTTCCTTTTGGCGCAGAACCAGCGACTCCCGCCACATTTCCTTTTCCTTCGAAGAACGACGATATAGCTTCTGTTCCGGACATCAGCACCATCGCCGCTCTTGCGCCCACGAACATTGTGAGGATATTTCTTGCTTGTTCGCATCTGTCTTCCGTCCATCCTCTTTTCACAAGTTCATCTCCGTATTCCCCATTTTGCTTTTCAAGCAATTCTGTCAGATTTTTCAGCGTATCTTCGACGGAAACTTCTCCCGATCTCATTTTTTCGATAACTCCGCCCGCGATATCCGTTTTCTTTTCCGCTTTTTTCGCCCGCAACCATTTCTGGCCTTTTTCCATCATTTTCCCCATTCCCGTATATGTCATCGCCGGAAAAAGAGGAGCTAGCGCAAATCGAACGGGACGGCTGACCAAAGCGGCTGCCCCCGCAAACCCGCCGGCAACTCCAAACGCTCCCGCCACGCCCGCAACCGCACCACCCATCATCGCGATGCTTATTGCCGCTCTCACCTTTGGCGGAACTTTTTTCAAATAAACATTTTGATACAAATCAATATATGTACCAAAAACCTTTCCCATCACTCCGCCCTTTGCCTTATAATATTCAACTGTTTTATCAATAAACTTGTCCTGTAAACTCAAATCCTCGATCGCGTTGTGATGATTGGTCATAACTTCCAATTTTGCCGCGAGAGATTCCTTTATTTGCCTCAATTCTTCTTCAGAAGCTGTTCCTTTTTTGCTTTCCAAAATATCCCGGTATTCCTTGAATGTTGATTCCGTCCAAGCTTTTAGATGAGCGCTCTTGGCTTGCAGATATTTCGACCTCGCTTCTTTCACTTCTTCAATTTCTTCAATATTTTCGGAAAATCCTTTTTTGGAAAGTCCGAGAAGTTTTGCCAGATATCCCCTGCTGCCCCTGGCATTTCCCCTGATCGTGGCATATTCTTCCGCACTTGCATCCAAATCCGCCCTCAACTCTTCCGTAGTTTTTTCAGGGATCGCCATTTCCTGTTCCTCCGGCAAATCAACGGCGGCGCCTTCATCAACCTCCGGTTTTTCGGGAGGAATTCCTTCCGGCAATTTGAGTTCAATATATTCTTTGAAAAGTTTCGCTTTTTCGGGATCCAGCAGCCCGTTCGATCCCCCTCTTTTCTTTTCTGATCCCAATCTTACTCTGTCTTTTATATATTTTTGGCGAAATTTGAATATCCATTGATCATCTGCCGGCTTTCCCGCTTCCTCTGTTTTTGTTTTTGCAAACAAAAACCTCTTGAGATAATTTTCGATCGCCGAATCAACAAATTCTTTTTCCGGTCCGCTGAATTTCTCGCCTATTTTTTTCTCCATATCGGCCAATTTTTCCGCCTTTATCCGATTCAATTCTTCGTCCGGCGAATTCGGGCCTTTTGCTCCCGCAGCCATCGGTTCGGCATGCAAATCACCCGCTCCAACCACATTTCTCGGTTGCGCAAAAGCCGCCGGCAAAACCGGATCGTTTCCAGGCCCGGTTCCCTTCCGCTGGATTTCATTTGTTCCTTTTTCTATCCCCTTGATCTTTTGAGGAATTTTCATTTGAATTTTTTTTAACTCAAACAAAGCTGACGCCTTGAACGCGCTTCAGCTTCCCGAATTTTCTTTTTCTTTGTTCAAATTATACCACAAAAACAAACTTCGCAGAATACCAATTTGCCGTGTGGATAACTTTTGCTGATTGTTGTATAATGTGAACATAAATAATTGAAAAATAAACAAAAAAATATGCTAGAAAAATACCAGCATTACATCGTCGCCGGAATTCTGGCAGTTGTACTTGCTCTTTCTATAAGTGTCTCTCTCGGTGATGCGACTATTATGGACGAAGTGGCTCATATTCCGTCCGGATACTCATATGTCAAATACCATGATTACCGCCTCAATCCGGAACATCCTCCTCTTCTCAAAGATCTTGCCGGAATCCCACTGCAATTTTTGAAAGTGACTTTTCCGACAGACGAAAAATTCTGGACGACCGATGCCAACGGGCAATGGGAAGCCGGTTCGAGATTCTTGTATTTTCCGGGAAATGACACTGAAGCGATTGTTTTTTGGTCCCGTTTTCCGATAATCCTCATCGCACTTGCTCTTGGTTTTGTGATTTTCAAATGGGCGAAAGAGCTGTTCGGGACCAAGGCCGGACTTCTCGCGCTTGCCCTTTATGCGCTGGATCCAAATATCCTGGGGCACAATCACTACGTGACGACCGACCTTGGCATCGCCGCTTTTTGTGTTTTTGCTTTTTACTTTTTCACGAAATATCTCAAAAAACCCAATTGGAAAACGGTCATTCTTGCCGGGATATTTTTGGGACTAGTCGCGCTTGCCAAATTTTCAGCGATTTTGCTTTTTCCTATTTTCGGATTAGCATTGATCCTCTACGCTCTCTTTAGAAAGGAAAAGCTTGAATTTTCTTTCTTGGGATCAGGAAAAATAAAGAGATTTCGGCTGCAAAAGCTGTATTTATATATCGCAACCTTCATAGTCATCCTGGCCATCCATGGACTATTGATCGGTCTTGTTTATGAACTCAATATTTTCAAAATGCCGACGGAAAAAATCCACCAGCTGATCGACACACAGCTTGGCGGCAATACGAAACAACTAGTATCGCCGTATCTTCACAAAATGGCCAATAATGCCATCCTCCGACCCTATTCCCAGTATCTCATCGGGTTCTTCATGGTTTTCGGGCGCGTTGCGGGCGGAAACACAACCTATTTTTTCGGCCAAGTGACCAATCAGAGCTTTCGAGAATATTTTCCGCTTGTATTCCTCATAAAAGAATCTCTGTCAATGCTGATTCTCCTTATTTTCTCAATTACCATTGGACTGGTCATGATGCTCAAAAATAATTTGCCAGAATTTCCCAAAAAAATCTGGGCCAATATCAAAAATTATCTGAGCAATCGCATCACTGAATTTTCAATGCTTTCTTTCATTGCACTATATGCCTATGTGAGCATCACTGGAAACTTGAATATAGGCTTTCGCCATCTTTTCCCGATCTTGCCGTTTATATATATTTTAGTCGCCAAGGAGGTGACTGTTTTCGGGAACAGAATAGCAAAAAACTACCGAAAATATTTCTGGTCGATTATCTGGCTCCTGATTATCTGGCTGGCCGCTGAAACTGCCTTTGCTTATCCGAACTATCTCGCCTATTTCAATCAGACCGTTGGTGGATCAAAAAACGGCTATAAATACGTGACAGATTCGAACGTGGACTGGGGTCAGGATCTCAAAAGATTAAAAACATGGATTGATGATTATAATCAATGTACACAAATAAAGTGTGATCCGAGCGAACATGTTGGATGTCCCCAGAAATGCTATGAAATAACAAATTATTCTCCTGCTCCAATCAAGCCAATTGACAAAATCCGCGTCGATTATTTCGGCGGCGGAGATGTTGCGCATTATCTTGGAGACAAGGCCGTCATGTGGCACTCTGACTTGGGACAAGAACCGGGTTGGTATGCAATCTCGGCAACATTCCTGCAAAACTCGCTCTATTACAAGATCACCGAAGGAATACCCGATTATGAATGGCTGCGCGAACGGACGCCAACAGCCCAAATCGGCGGATCAATTTTGATTTATAAGGTCGACTAAGCAAATAGCAAAGCCATCACTCGGCCGAATTGTTTTCTTCAGCTTGCTTAATTTTGTAGTATATCTTGTTCTTGATCCTCAAGTCTAAATAATCCAGATTTTTCCTCACTTCTTCGTTCAATTCTTTTTCGAAAAGAGTTTGGATGACCTTTTTCGCATCTTCGATTGAAAATTCCGATCCGAGCTTGACCGTCCATCCTTCTCCATTTTTCACGCTTATTTCTCCCGAAGCCATTCCGGCTGTGTGAAAACTTTCGGCCAGATCCAGTTTCAAGTCGTTTCGAAGCATGCCATTGGCTGCCTCAATAAATCCGATGTAATCCGGATTTATTTTTGTTTTCCCCAAATCAACCGGAACCGCGCTGTCATCAATAATCGTCAGAAAACCCGTTTCCCGCAATTCCTCGTCCGTTCCGGTTGCTCCCCCATACGCCAATCCATCTTTGTCGACAAAATAGCAAACCCCCCCGCTGCACCAAACCAACTCCGGTTTTCGTTCGGTGACTCGAATGGAAATTGTTCCGGGAAACCTTTTTTCAATGGACGCGACTTCCAACTGATCGAAATTGTTCTTGAGGGCGGCGTTGATGTTCTTTTCATTCACAAAAAAGAAATTCTTTTTAGGGAAAAAATTGAAATATTTTCCTTCGATCGATTCCATGACCCGATCCTCAATTTCCCGATTGGAAATATCCTGATTGCCTTCAACGGATATCGCATCAACATCAAGATATGGAGAAAAGAGAAGAATATAGCCGCAAATTCCAAGGAAACCAAGCAAAAGAAGCCAAAACAAAACGCGCGAAAATTTTCTTTCCCGTTTTTTTTCCTTTTTCGGAACGCTCGCATATTCCCCCGTACGCCTCCCTTGCCAGGATTTTTGAGGGATCTTGTTTTTTGTTTTTAAAAACAA
>JBAZRT010000008.1:19732-21104 GCA_041662765.1 Parcubacteria group bacterium | reverse complement strand
CTTTAGCCGGGGGAACTATTTTTATTTTTATTTTTCGCTTCCGATTCTGTTCGAAATACGGCAGCATATTGCTGTGGTGTTC
This sequence comes from Parcubacteria group bacterium, assembly GCA_041662765.1. Taxonomy (GTDB): domain Bacteria; phylum Patescibacteriota; class Minisyncoccia; order Moranbacterales; family UBA11712; genus JAPLXD01. The sequence continues at coordinate 21,022 of JBAZRT010000008.1, read as the reverse complement.
CACCCCGGTCAAAACAATTTCATTTCGTTCGCTCTTTATAGGCAAAGACGCAGCGACCAGATTGATGCTTTCTGTCGTATTTTTTGTCCAAATTATTTCCTCTGCTGAGCTAGCACCAATGAAATTGGCTACTTTTTCTCTTGCTTCTTCAATCAATTCCTGAACTTCCCAGCTGAGAAGATGGCTTGAGCGGTTGCCGGCGCAGGAGCCAAAATTGGAATAAAAATTATTGATGGCCTCAATAACCGGCTTCGGTTTCAATACGCTGCAAGCATTGTCGAAATAAATCATCCTCTTGCCACCGATTGTTTTTTTCAGAGCCGGGAAATTTTTTCTTATTTTTGATATATCCATTATTTGATAGGTTTAACTATGGTTTTCTTGCCAAAATACTCAAGATAATCTTTCCGTACTCCATAACATCGGCTTTCAAAAGAACATCGTTGGCAGGCCTCAAGTTTTATCTTTTCAAAAGTTGAATAAGAAGAATCGCTGTTATTATTCAATTCATCAGTTTTTTGATAATCAATATGATATTGTTTATAACTTCCTAAATAACAAGCAGGAATATGATCAACAATAAAATTTATTTTATTCTGAATACATTTTTTTAGGGCTTTCAGCAGAAAGGGGCTTGACCGTTCGTAAGAGATTATTATCTCCGGATGTTTCCTGGCAGCTCCCATAATTTTGAGAAAACTGAACTGGATGTATTTTATGTCAGGAAAATTTTTGCTTACGAAATCGACAAACCCCTCCAATTCTCTATAGTTTAGACCATTAATAATGTGCGTTAGCCTGATCTTCGCCTTGAGAGACCTCAAATTTTTTAATCCTGCTATTTTCAATGGCAGCATTCCTTTCGTTTGAGTCAGCCTGTCATGCACAGAATTTTTATGCGAAGGAAAATTGACATTAAATAGGTCCACTCCCGCCCGAACAAGCTGTTCGGTTAAATTATCATAATAAAGATTGGTACCGTTTGTTTGCAGTTCGACAGTAAGACCTCTTTTTTTCGCTTCCTCTATTGTTTCAAACAGATCCTTCGACAGGGTTGGCTCCCCTCCTGAGATAATCAGGCCCTTCCTCGCTTGGTTGAGCAGCGACTGGGCGCTGGCCAAATCGGTATCTTTTTTTCTTCCTTTCGCTGAGCAAAAGAGACAGTTCAAATTGCAGACTTCATTTATAGTCAGCATCAAGAAATCACTTGATTTTTTTAGCGCCCTATCCATAACTCTCATTTTTTCTTTTTCTTGAAATGGCCTGATATCTTTGTCTCCATACAGATCC
>JBAZRT010000008.1:6739-19722 GCA_041662765.1 Parcubacteria group bacterium | reverse complement strand
TAATCTTTTCTCGCCCCCGAGCACAGCATGTTGACAGCGCACTTGCCGCATCTGGCCGACTTTGCTTTTTCCCACAAAAAAGTTGGATTTTTATGGACAATTTTATAGACATCTATCGCTCGATCTTCATATCCTTTCAGATAACAAAGCGGCAATCCATCGCTCAAAATCCTGATCTTATTCTTCCGGCAATATTCCAGGGTCTTCTCAAGATAGGGAGCAATGTCTCTGAGGCGAGGAACCAGATCTTTCCTTTTTTCAACCCTTCCGGTAATCTTGATAAAATTTAAAGCAATATAGAAAATTTCTGGAAAATTTTTTTTGACGAATTTTACATATTCCGGCAAGGTCTTATAGTTTTTCGACGTGATGACAAAGGTCAATCTGGTTTTGGCTCCTTGTTCCAGGGAAATCAGATTTCTTATCGCTTGAAGCTTCGGCTTCAACGCACCCTTTACGCCGGTTAATGAGTCGTGCAATTTTTCGATATGAGTTGGCAGATTTATGTTGAAAAGCGTTATGCCTTTTTCGACAAGCTTGCGGCAGTATTCAAGATTATAAAGCAATATGCCGTTCGTAACCAAGATGATTTCCCTTGTCCCGCCCTTTTTCGCCAAACTGATCCACTCAAGCAAATCCGGACAAAGAGTTGGCTCTCCTCCCTCAAATGCAATAGTGTTTTTTTGGTCGTTTATTATCTTTATAATTTCTTCCTTTGAGTCCTCAAAATTGCCTCCAGGCCGCGCACAAAAAATGCACTTCAGATTGCATTTTGTCGTAATGTTAATTGGAGTATCAGTTTCTTTCATATTTTCATTCTAAGCGCTGACCGGCTGAATGGCAATCTGCTCATGCTATTTGGCCAGATTTGTTACATTCCTTTTTCCGAAATATTTCAGATAATCTTTTTCGATTCCGCAGCAATAAGAAGACAGATCGCAGCCGAAACAATCGTCTATCTTTTCCCTCTCGTACAGAGCATACGTCAGTTTTTCTCCGGAACTGATTGCCTCATAATCAACATGATGTTCTTTATAATCTTTGAAGTTGCAAATTGGCATATGATCGACTATGAAATTTATGCCCAATTCTTCGCACTTTGAAAGAGCCGCTAAGAAGTACGGCAAAACCTCATTATAGGTAAGCAGTATCTGCTTATTTTTTTTTGCAAATCCCATAATCTTCACAAAGCTGAACTGAATAAGTATTTTTTCTGAGAAATTATTCTTGACGAATTCAATCATTTCGTCCAGGTTTTTGTAGTTCAATGAGCAAACAACATGGGTTAGGCGAATATTCGCATTGTGTTTTTCCAGATTTTCCAACCCCTTCATCCTTTTTTTGAAAGATCCTCCCGTTCTGGTGATTTGATCGTTTGTTCTTGGAATATGCGAAGGGAAATTTACGCTGAAGGAATCAACTCCCTCCTCAATGACTCTATCCGCAAAACTTTTTTCAGAAAAAGTCAAAGCATTGGTTTGTACTTCAACAGGAATCTGCCCTTGGCGCGCATATCTTATCGCCCAAAAAAAATTCGGCGACAATGTGGGTTCACCGCCCGAAATTACCAATTTATCCTTGGTTTGATATATAATCCATTTCAAAAAATCCCTGCTGTTTGGAAGCTTAACGAGGTCGCTCCAATTCCCGACCGAGCAAAAAAGACATTTCTGATTGCATTTTTTCGTTATCGGTAAAAGCATAATGTTTTTGGAACTAAGGCTTTTTTTATTCGCTTAATAAAATGATGATTAGGAGGTCTTTTGTATCGGATTCAATTCCTTATCTCCATAATGTTCCAAATACACATTCCAAATGCCTTCACAAATATCATATAAAGCGCAGCCTTCGCATTTTTCCGTTTTTGTCCTGGCTATTGTTCTTCTGGCATCAGTGACGTTGTTGTTAACGAAATCTGGAGCAAGATGTTCAGTGTGGAAAGTGACCGACTCTTTCAGTTCGCTTATTTGATCGACGTAATCGGAGAAATAGCACAAGGGCACATAACGAACATGCCAATGGATATTTTTATTTTTTCCGAGGTCCAGGCATTTCTTTATATAAGGCGCGGCGACCGAAATTTTGGGCACAAAATGAAGGAAGTTCTCCTTCACGGCGCCATGCGTTGGATCAACAAAGATGAACTCTGCATTCTTGGATCCTATTTCCAGGAGAAACTTCCCTATTTGAGACAAATGACGGTAGTTTTGCTTTACTATAGTGGTATTTGTACTTATTTCCAGTCCCAAATCTCTAATATTTTTTACTCCAGCCATCAATTGTTCGAAACTTCCGGGGCTGCAAGTCAAGGAATCATGTAAACGGGAATTGTGTCCATGAATAGAAAATATCAAATGGCTCAAACCCGCTTCTACAATTTTTCTGGAAAAATCTTTATAAGAAAAAATTCGGCCGTTTGTTGCCATCACAATTTGCTTGAATTTCAAATGCCGAGCAAAACCAATCAATTCAATAATATCGGGCCTTATAGTTGCCTCGCCTCCAATGATTTCCAGATAAGTGAATGCTTTCTTCCTCAATGAAATCATTTCAGCCATTATCTGGCGCGTACTTTTGGCAAGGATATCTCGCTTGGCGCTACTCGTGCAAAACTGGCATTTATTGTTGCATTGATATCCGGCTATAATTACGGCCTTTTTAATTTTTTTCTGCACCTTATTCAACGTCTTCAATTGGATGATCATAATTATTAGATAATTTCAAAGGAACAGTCTCCTTTATCGGTTCGAGTTCCTTATCTCCAAATAGCTTAGAGTAATTTTTGTGCACTCCTAGACAGATTTTTTTTACCGAGCAACCGACACATTTCTTGGGAAAACAAATCTCATCTTTCTCCAATGTCCGCCATGTATAGGGCCAAAATTCCTTCGGTATAGTGCAAAGAGGAAAATGATAAAATCTGATTTCCTTGAATTTATTCAGATATTTTCTAAGCCGCCTAAACTCTGGATAGAATTTTTTATGGCTTAGGGAAATTGATTTATAATTTTTTATTGCTTGTCCCTCATACTCCGCAAAGATGGCTACTACCCTTTCCACCGAAGGCATTTTTTTTTGTATAAAATCAAAAATTTTATTCAATTTTTTGTAATTGATCCTGTGTATTATCACTCTTATTTCTATTTGCTGGCTTGGATGTCTGAAGGCTAAAATATTTTTCAGGCCTCCTATGGTTTGCGCAAAACTTCCGGGAACTCCTGAAACCGCATCATGGCTTTTCGCGTCCCATCCATGAATCGGAATAATGAACTCTATGTTTGGAAAAGACAAGCATTTTTTCGTAAAATCAGGATAAAAAAAGCGACGGCCATTGCTCATAACACATACCCGAACCAAGGGGAATGATTTGGATATGTAGGCAACTGAATCAAAAAAATCGGGACGGATTGTCGGTTCACCGCCTGTCAAATAAATGATATCTACTGCCGATTTGTGTTTCTTCTTACTGTCTATATATTTTTTCAGCAAAACAAAACTGAAATAGCCGGTTTTGTCCGGCGCAATCCCGGCAGGATTGGTGCACATCACGCATTTGTTGTTACAATTTTTCCAAAAAGGAATTACCATTTGCATATAGAATCAGCCTTAAGCATGAAAATTGAATAGCAATCCATGAAAACTTGACTGTTTTCTGATCACATGCATCAATTTTTCTTCTTTATACACGTAGACTCTAAGCTTCGTATTTACTAGCTTATTTCCAGCTCTCAAATAAATCAAGTCTTTGGGAATACTTTCGCTGAACATCTCATTATTTGGATAATCAGTCTTCAGGATATGGCACTTGGAATAAGATATTGTATTTTTTGCGATATATCCATCGAATAAAACAATTATTCTGTCGTCAAGGGGAAAATTGCTTTTGTTGTACCATATAATTATCGGCATCGTCAGTATTTGCCGCAAGCGCTCAGAAAATTCTGGTTCATTTTTTTTTATGGCATTGAATATCTTTTTGTTGTAAACCTTCGTCTTTTGACAATTGAAGCTGCATGGAGAATGAAAACTTAAATAATAATTTGAAATTGAATGCAGAAAATTATTATAGTAAAAAGGCGCCCTATTGCCCTGTGGCAATCTGCTATATGAAGAAATCTTATTAAGTTGGCCATTTTCAAGATAACTTTTTACGCAGCAATTCGGATACCCCAAATCAATTGCAAATCTTTGCAACGCCGCTATTTTCCCCTTTGGAGGCCGACTTACATCTCCAAGACTAATTTCTGGATCACCGAAACGATAGGCATCTAAAATCTTCTTAGACTTTGACAAATAAACACGAGTGAGCACCCCTTTGCCTTTTTTTTTGCAATGAATATTCTTTTTGCGTTCAGTCTCGAATTGGTATTTAACCGAGTGAACACCGAACTTCCCAATAAATTTGATGAAATTTTGGTATGACTCTTCTTTTCCGGGAGAAAGGCTCAATTCCGCCAAAGGCTTTATTCCTGCGATAACCGCAACTATATCCGGCAAAGAGCCACAAAATGGATCGTACCTTTGGCTAAAATACGAGGGCAGATTATCATACATAAGAAGTAATTTTATATTTTCTCTCGCAATGAACCAAGCTGCATTAATACTTAATTCAGAATCGGTTTGAATTCAGACCATCCAAAAAGTTCAGGATATTCCCGCCATGGACCCTCACAGATGTTATTATAGACACATTTTCCACATTTTTCTCCCTTCGCTTTCCCATAATTCTGGCGATAATGAGTAAAACTTTCAACGGTAAGCTTTCTTTCGATCACTTTCGCATCTGGTATAATCCTTTCGGCAATACAATCTTCATAGCCTTTCATCAGACAATAAGGTATAGCTTCTGTCATGACACCTCTTCCCGCTTTTTTTCCCAGATCTATCCCCTTTTTGATGTAAGGCATAACATCAGATTTCTTGGGAACAATCCATTTTCTGTTTTTTCCAGCCGTTCCCACTATATGAACAAACGCAAATTGATACTGATCGACGCCCAGAGAAATCAATAACTCAGCTAACTCCGGCAGATGTTTATAATTTTTTGAAGTCACAACGGAATTTGTTATAACCCTTTGCCCCAAAGCTTTTAAGTTTTTTATTCCCTGAACGGTCTGTTTGAAACTTCCAGGAGCGGAAGTCAAAAAATCATGAAGTTCAGCCTTGTGGCCATGCAGGGAAGGAGAAAATTCGCTGGCACCTCGTTGAATTGATTTTATACAAAAATCTTTATAACAAAACATCCTGCCGTTCGACTGGATTTGTATGCTTTCGTAATTTAGCCCCTTAGCAAATCCGACCAGATCGAGAAAATAGGGATGCAGAGTCGGCTCTCCTCCCGTGAAGACTACGGATGAGTGAGTTTTTCTGGTATCCCTCAATTCTTTTTCTATTGTTTCTTTTTTCCGAAATGAACATTTCTCGCGCTTGCCGCCCTGCGCGCAAAACAAGCAGTCATTGTTACATTGGTAGCCTATTTTGATATCAACTACTTTTCTATCCTCTTCTTCTTCATTTAGCTCAAATATGAAATTACCCAAAATATCATCAACAGATTCATTTGATTTTATCAAATTGCTTTTTGTGGAGCGGTTTATCAGTTCGGGAAGCTCTTTTATCCTGGATTGCATTTCCTTTGGCTTGGCAAAATCAAAAGATTCCACCTTATCAACGTTATTCACGTAAAGGGCATCCTTTTTTTTCTGGAATTCCTTTAGCATCACAGCGTCTGATAAGAAAATATCCCCCTTTATATCGATGACCAATCCGGTATTCAAGAAAAATAAATCTCCGGTCCTGTCGCGATTTTTTAAATAAATATCCTTATTTTTCCGAACAAAAAAAGACAGCACGTCCAACTGGCTTTTTAACATTTTTATCTTATGGTCATCCCATAAAACATAGGCCGCAGGCAGCAGGTTGAATTTCCGGACACCTGTTTTATAAAGATAAAGAATATTTTTTACCAAGCGATCTACGTTGTTTGGCGCGATAACTACACTAAAAATTGTTTCTTTTAAAAAAGGTTCTAGACTTTCAAAAATATGATCATATTTTTTCTTATCAATGCCTGGTCTGTTTTGGGATTGGGTTTCAAAATCTCCGTCGATGCTAACGGTCAAATCAACTTTGTGCCTTTTGAGCCATACCAATAAGTCGGCATCCAGAAAAAATCCGTTCGTAGTCAAATCAATTTTGACAGAACTGTTTTTCTTCCGGATATAAGTGATTATTTTTTTTATCAATGGAATGTTCAACAAGGGTTCTCCGCCAAATAACTTTATTTTGTTTTTTCCTGAAAAACTCCCAAGAGAATCCAAATAAAAATCAATAGCCTTCAGGGCTATTTTTTCTCCCATAAAACCCTGCTTCTTCAAAATAGGGCAATAAGAGCAAGACAAGTTACATTGTTGTGTAACGATAAGAGTTAGGAGCATAATTTACCAGCCGGAATTATGGGCGCCATGACTTCCGTGACTGTTGTAATGGCTTCCGTGAGAACCGTGGCTTCCGTGAGAACCGTGGCTTCCGTGAGAACCGTGGCTTCCGTGAGAACCGTGGCTTCCGTGAGAACCGTGTTGCGCATGAGTACAGGTTGCAATAACATCTTTTGGCTTCATGGCCGCGGACGCGGCTATGGCGCTAATTGCAATTATCATGCCGAGTTTTGCCAAATCTTTCTTTGCGATCTTACCGTCTTCTTCTGTCAAAAAATTACTTAGACTCTTTTTTCTTTTTGGAATTTGGCTACTAATTTTTTTCATATTTTTGAAATAGTTATTGACTTGATTGTTCTTCTGGGCTATTTTTCCCGGCAATAAAGTTTTTTGAAAATATTCTTATATTTCTCAAGATACTGCTTGTCAAAATAAAAATTGCAAAACGGGAGAGCACTAACCTCGGTTGATTCCGGACACAAAGATTGGTCATTCTTGGAAACAGCCACAAAAAACTCCATTATTCCGCAAAATTCATTTTGGCAAGTCCTCTGTTTTCCTTCCTCGTCGAAACAATCACATGTTGGAGCATTTTTAGCAGTTGAATCGCTTACGAATGCATCATCCAGGACAACAACACTTTTTTGATAAGATAAGTATATATTTTTGCAAAATAGACGACTTCGCTCATTCCACAAATTTTCCGGCACATCTGATTTAAAACCGTTCATCTTGTTGAGAAGAACACTTTGGCATTCCGCCACAAAATCATCCTCTGGCATTCCCTGTTTAATTTTTTCAACAAAATCATAAAGCATCTGAATATTCTTCTGGCTTGAATGGCAGAAATCAAAAGAGAAAAGAGAGTTGGCCGCTTCAATATTTTGAAAATCGAGGCACCCCTTTTCATTTTCATTGGAAAGACTCTCCATAATCTTGAAATTGAGTAGCCTATAACCCAGCTCGTCGCTAGACCATATTTCTTTGTTGCCAAGATCAAATTTTGTCGTGTCAAAATTTTTTATGCATTCACCATATTTTGAATAGACAACGTTCGGAGTTGCCTCTTTTGCAGGCGTTGCAACAAACTTGAAATAAATAAAAAGAATCAACGAGACTCCAACGATAAACAGGATTGATATCAACAAAATTTTCTTAAAAGACATTTTTTTATTTTATATAATTTATCAACTATAGATACTAGGAATATTTCAGCCAGTTGCCCATTTTTTCAGCAACGACCTTATTTCATCGTTTTCCCTGATTCTTAAAAATAAATGGTCTAAAATTCCCTTGAAAATCCGACAGCGGCTGCTATTGGGCATCTGGGGAAATATACTCCCTCCTTCGACATAATTTATAATTGGGCAGGTCCCGCAAAAGGGTTTGTAGACGCAATTGTCACAAGAAAGACCCTCAAGACAGGATGACAAACATAATGTCCTAACCGATGGGTGAGTTAACAAATCTTTATACTTTCCACCGGCTTTTCCGATTTTGCATAGATCTTCACCCAGCATTCTTCCCTCATCGCAGGTGTATATATCTCCATTGTAATTATATAACATCTGGCCGATTCCCGCCCCACAAGGAGAACGAAGATCAGAAAAATTCGGGTCACTGTTTAAAAATATTTTAACGGCAAAATAAGATGCGGTAATTTCCCTGAATTTTATTCCCTTTTCAAGATTAAGAAAGAAAATATAATCCAAGCTTTTTCTATAAAATTCCAAGAATTCTTCCGGCGAATAGCCTATCTTTTCCCAGCCTTTTTGCGCAATGCCGAGAGGAGCCAGCATTCTCAGGACAACATTATCTAGTCCGAACCTGACATACTCATCAATAATTTCTTTCCAAAAAGGAAGAGAGGACTTGGAGATGGTTGTTAGGGCGCCTGGCTGAAAAATATAATAACTCTTGTACCTTTTCAACAAGTACCTAAGCCATTTTGTCGTTTCACGGTAGCTATTTCCTCCAAGCCAGATTCTGTTTTTATTATGTACTTTTTCCGGACCGTCCAGTGAAGTGCAAAAAGAAACCTTGTTCTTAAACAAGAAGCTGGCTATCTTCTCATTCATCATGGAAAAATTTGAGACAAGGGCAATCTTCAGATTTCTTTTTTCACGCCTGTTCTTTTTTCTTGCATATTCAACGATAAATTTCACTGTCGGCCAATTCAATAAAGGTTCGCCTCCTTGAAACTCGATGGTTAGGTTTTTGTTGGGACTTGCGAAAATTGAATCAACAATCTTCTTGGCCATTTTTACATCCAAGTCCTTGTCTTCCTTGTTTGAGTCACATGAGCTTGCTTGGCAATAGACACAAGTGTGATTGCATCGCAAAGTCACCACAATGATGTGCAGACTTGGACCATTTTGAAATAAATATCTGTTTCTTCCGCGATAATTTTCAATAAATTCGCTATAGTCGTTGTTATCCTTTGCAAATTTTTTCTGGACTAACTCTTTATAAAGATCTGTCTTTTTATCAATGCTCCCCTTTATAAACGCGGAAAAGTCGGCTTCTGGCAAAAAAATAAAATCACCTATGTCATTCGTTAATAAATATTCGCCTTTATTTGTCCTTTTAAATCGAAAAAAACCCAGGTTTTTGTTTATCTCCTTATTTTCGATAATTTTTTTATTTATCATGAAATTATTTTTCCATTAATCCCAGTACATAATTCGAAAATTCATCAAGAAAATTTTTTGAAGAAAAAAATTTTTGTTTGATGATCAATACAAAATATTCTTTTTTTTCTTTCAAATCAAAGTCCGCCAACTCATCAAAATCGGCAATCGACTTCAAGATTGCTCGTTTTTGATATATGCATTTGTTGAAATTGATAAAATTAGCCTTTTCTGGCGATTTTTTTTCTCTTTTGTGGCTTACCTTTTTTCTCATATTTGTCTTCCCAGGGAACCGCAATGCCCAATGGGTCGCTTTTCCATTCTCCCGTTGAGCCATTATCGATATTCTCATTAGACATCAAATCGGTCCCTAGACCATGGATTAAAGCCGAACCGACTACGAATTCTCTTATTTTTTTGTTCTGTTTTGCAATCTGAATTCTTACAAGATAATTCAACAGCTCATTTAAAAATTCTCCTCTTAGAGCCTCAAGCTGAATTTTGTCCAGTTTATCTTTTCCTTTGAGGGATACTACGATTTCTTTTTCCGGATCTCCATCCAGATATATATACGCCCTGTCTAAAAAAACATAGGCAGTATTATGCACAGCCTCCAGCGGATAATTCCTGCTGCTTAGCTGAAAAACTATTTGATTTTCCTTTATATTGATCTTGCTTTTCGGTTTTTGCATAAAATTTAGCTGCTAAAGCAATTTATCTACAATTAACTCTATCACGACGTCATAGGAACGACAATACCCCGAAAAAAAAGTTTAATTTGTTTCTATCCACCCGCAGGAATGGCTATTGCCGGCATGACATACGGTCGTGCTGGTTGGACAAATGCCGTTGCAATTCCACGTCCATTCCGTGTAGTTATTTTCTAAACTTCCGGCCTGGTATAAGGAGTTGGGAGAACACAAATTGTCCGAATCGGGCTGAGTTTCTTCGTAGCAATAATTTTGTCCGCTCGCGTCGCCGCATGTGGGGATAATTCTTTCCGTATAATATCTAGTGCATGCTTTGTCTAGACCCGTCTGGTTGCACTCTGCCGAGCAAGTCCAATTCCATCCAGTTGTTCCGTTTCCAGTGACGACGGGTGGCCTGGCCGGATCATAAATAGTGCATAGCCTGGATGGGTCCAATGTGATACTGCTGCCCGAACAAATTGTGTCGCTCATGACACTGCCACAGTTGGGTGACTCTACAATTCTGGCCTGTGCCGTGCAAGCTGGAGACGGGTCCCCGCCCGCTTGGCCGGAACATGTCCAAGACCACGTTGTTCCAGCGGCTCCGGATCCGGAAACTGTCGGCGGATCAAATACATTATATCTTAAACAAAGTTGAGGATATACTAAAGAAGGCAAACTGTAAGGGCAAAATGTCCCGCCCGCTGAAGTCCCGCATTGGCCATCGCGTTTATTGAGAATGAAATATCCTTCAGCCCATGGCGACCATACGTAACCGTTGTGAACCGCAACCTGCGCTGCATAAATGCTGCCATCCACCTCTAAAGTCCCCGGCGGTATTAGATGAGTGTATGTTCCCGGACTCGTGCTCGACGGCACGAGTGTTCCTGAATGGTATTTTAGATTCCAAGCACCGCCTGTCCATTTCCATACCGCGACATCGTAGTAGTAGTAAGGATCGCCTGATACAGTGAAATTGATATCGGGTCGAGCGGGATCAAATATATTTAAACTATCGGCAAGACACACAGTGGTACTGGCAGCGTTAACAATACCAGGGCAGCAGAATAAAATCACAAGACAAACAAAAAATAATATCAATCCGATTTTCTTCATCATTTTTTTGTTTTTACTCAGTTAAACGCCTTGAAGCAACAATTTCACTTCAAGAATATTTTACTTTAGTAAATTATTACTCTTGCGAAAATTATACCATATTTATCGCCTGGCTACAACAAAGCTCGCCGGTTTTATCCACGTGCGAAGATATCAGGAAAATACACTCAAAAAGATCCTGCAACCACCCTTCCAAAAATCGGAGAAATGAGATATAATAGACTTGGATTTCCAGACTCTAAATCTAAAATTCGATACAGAATTTTTATGAAAAAAATACTCTCAATTTCAGCATTCGTGCTATTGTTATCATCCCAGGCCGCTCATGCCGTCTGTCCCGTCTGCACCGTAGCCGTTGGAGCGGGACTAGGCGTCGCCGAATGGCTCGGAATCGATGATTCGATATCCGGCCTTTGGATCGGGGCTCTGATCGTTTCCATGTCAATTTGGACGATCAATTGGCTGAACGGGAAAAATATCAGGTTCAAAGGCAGGAAAATTCTGATTTTTTTGGCCTATTATGCAATAATTATTTTGCCGCTCTGGCTCAAAGGAAAGATCGGCCATCCATATAACAAGCTATGCGGGATTGACAAACTTTTGCTTGGAATTATCTTGGGAAGCGTTCTGTTCTCCGCGGGAGTCTTGTTTCACAACTATATTCGCAAGAAAAACGGCGATGTTTCATATTTCAAAGGCCAAAAGATCGTTGCGGGAATATTGCCACTGATAATCGCCAGTATAATTCTTTATTTCACGTGCTAAAAATATGCCCGATCAAGAAAAACTTCAAAAAATCAACGAACTCATCGAGAAAGTGGATGAGATGAAAAAAGCCGACAAAATGGATCTTTCTTCCGATCAAGATTTGTCGATTGCTATCATGAATCTTGTGTCGATTGAAGAACACTTCTTTTTCACAGGCGCGAAAACCGGAAAATCAGAATATTATGACCTGCTCCAGGAAGTTCGCAAAATGCGCGGGGAACTTTTGCGAAAAATAATCAAAGAATACGAGGGCGAGGTTTGGTGTATTTCCAAGCACCTGCTCGCCGCTTCGATGCGCCTTATGGAGGTGGGAACAAAACAGCATAAAGCCGGAAACAAAAAAGAAGCTGAAGAGCTTTTTGAAAAATCCTATGACTGCTATTCCCTTTTTTGGGGTCTTAATATGAAGTTGGTTGGAACAGATGACATAAAAAAAATTGACGGCGAGGCCCTCAATAAGCATGACACTGAGAAGAAAGGATTTATGGGAAAGCTGGGCGAGCTTGTCCGAAAAGCGGTAGATTGCTGTTTGGAATAGCAATTAACATTCAATGTTGGGGCCTCCCTAACATTGAATGTTTGACACTTTTAGCACCGGCATCCAATATGATCAATCCCTTTCGGCCGCACATCTTGAATTTTTGTCGCCCAATCATATCTATCGCCAACAACTTTCCAGTCAACCGCATTCATGAAAGCTGAAATATAATCAGCTTTTTTTGTCCCATAATCCAGCATGTAGGCGTGCTCAAAAACATCCATTACCAAGATTGGCTGAGCACCCGCCAGGTGGCCGCCGTCATGTTCATTGATCCAGATATTGAACAATTTCTGCGTTGCGAGATCAAAACACAAAATCACCCAGCCGATTCCTCGCATCGCTGCCGTGGCACGAAAATCCTTTTCCCAATCCGAAAAGGTTCCGAAGTCTTTTTTAATTTGCATGACAGAAGCAAATCCCTCGTCGGCCTTTTGCGGCGCGACCGAAAGATTTCCAAAATAATATTCATGCAGTCGCATCCCGTTCCATTCCCAACCGAAACGCCTTTTCAACTCGGCATATTCCGGCAAAGCCATTTTTTCCTCTTTTTGCATCTTTTCAAAAATTTCCATCAGCTTGTTGGTATTCGCGACATAGCCGGCATAGAGCCCAAGATGATTGCTCAGAAGTTTGTCGCTCAGTCCCGGAAGACCGAGTATACTGTCGAAATTTTTGGCTTCATAATTCATAAATATTTTCTAGAAATTGTTTATTCTGCATCAAAACGAATCTTCGCCTTGTGAGTTGTCTCGCCATTTTTTTTCCAAGGCCGAACCTCCCGCGCCCAAAAAACAAAATCTTG
>JBAZRT010000008.1:0-6729 GCA_041662765.1 Parcubacteria group bacterium | reverse complement strand
CCTGCACCTGCCAGGCAAAACCGGAAAAATCTTTGAGCTCAAAATTTCTCTCATCACTGACGCCAACAATCTCCCCGGCCAGAAGACCGCGCGCCGGCTGGACCCAGATATCTTTTCTTGCGCTGCAACATGCTATTTTTTCATATTCCGGCACGCTCGCCGCCACAAAATCTTCGATTTTTTCCCCGGCTCCCAAAGTATGCAAAAACGTACCAAGAAACAGGCTCCCGACAACGCTGAGCCCTACGATAAAGTATGTTTCGCGGCGATAACCGCTTTTCGTGTGCTTGAAATTATAATGGGCGATCAGAACAAAGATCGCTAAAAAAACGGCCCAAAGATAGGGAATAGAGATCAGAATATGCCCAACAAGACTTGTATGAAGATACTGATAAAGATCCCAATCGTTCGTGAAAAGAACATGCAGCAGAACACAAAAAGCAAGCGACCCGAAGATAAGCGAGATCAGAAAAACAAACCAAACGAAATAATCTTTGAGAAGAAACTGCCAGCGGGGTTTGGGAGTGATATGCCCCTCTTTGATCTTCTTGAGTACCCTGTCGCTTAGATTTTCCATGAATGTTGTTTAAAAAAAACTTATTGTCAAACGAAGCGAGAGAAATTAAAACAAGTTTTAATTTCCGAGCAAGCGCAGACATCAAATTGGTCAATGCCCCGCGGCTTGCCGCGGAACCCGGAGGGATCCAGGGCTTGCCCTGGGGCAAATACCGATTTATTTTCGAAATTCAATGCCCTTTTCTTCAATTGTTTTCTTCAACTGTTTCTTAGCCCGATTGATGAGCGTCGCAACCGTCCCGAGCGGCTTTTGCAGAATATCTGATATTTCTTTGTAGTCCTTGCCTTCAATGAACTTCAAGACAAGAACTTCCTTGTATTTTTCGTCCAATGTATCGACGAGCTCCCTCACCTCTTCGGATTCAAACTTTCGCTCTGTATCGAGCGCCAGATCCTCGTCATTGGCAATAAACTTCAGAAAATCTTCATCGGCCTCAAACTTTATTACCTGCGGACGGGACTTCGTCTTTCGCCACTGGCTGATCACTTGATTGTGGGCAATTCTGTATATCCACGAAGAAAACTTGAGGCTTTGGTCAAAATCGTTGATATAGCGGTAGGCTTTCACGAAAATCTCCTGCAAAAGATCCTCAGCGTCTTCGCGGGTCGAAGCCGAAATTCGCATGATGTAGCGAGTAAGCTTTTCGCTGTATCGGTCAACAAGGCACGAAAAAAAACCCTGGTTTTCAATTGTCAGGGCAACAATTTCCTCGTCGGTTCTTCCGGCGCATTTTTCTTTATCAAGCATACTTTAATTTTAAAATACCACTTTCTATCCTAACATTAAATGTTAGGATAACTCGAACATTACAGCTCTAACTCTCCCGCTTTTTCCCAGTTCTTTTCATCCAAAACGACCAGTTTGTTTTCTCCGATCACGTACAGGAAATTGTCAACATATACCGCCCGTTTGGCCTGAATGTCGGACACGGCTTTCACGAGACTCAAATTGTCGCCGGCGTATGAGAAAATATACCCGCCCTTCGTTCCCGGAAGGAAAAATATTTGATGCTTTGCGTCCAGAAGAAACGCATGGTGGGTCGCGGAAATTTCGGAATAGTATTCGTCGAGATTGTATTTTGAAATTTCTTGAGGATTTTGCGGATCACTCACAGCAAAAAGTGATATTTTCACGCGATTGTTCTCTTCGCCCACTCCCAAAATTTTGTCCTTCGTGATCGGATGCAAATACGAAGAATATCCCGGAATTTTGAGTTCTCCTTTCTTCGTCGGTTTCATCGGGTCTGACAAATCCAGGACGTATAGCGGGTCAACTTGTTTGAAGGTGACAACATATCCTTTGTCTTCAATAAACCGAACACCGAAAATTCTTTCCCCTTTGCCCAGATCTGTTACTGACCCCTCCGTTTTGAGTCCACTGCCGAGCACATACACATCATTGGCCGTATTGTCCGAAGTGCTGTTCATGCCAAATCCAAATCCCCAATTCAAGAAACTTTCGCCGACAGTTGTCGCCACGCGCAAATTGCTTTTGTATTCGTCGAGCGAAAACTGGTTCAAGAGCCTTCCCGGAACGCTTCCTGTCGAATCAATACTCAGATTATCCGCGTTTATTTTCACGATTCCCGTGCTATCAAGTTCACGGCGATGCTTTTTGAGAAAATCTGCCATTCTATTTGACATTTCGCTCTGCATTTTGAGCCGGTCGTCACTCGAGAGCGAATTCTGAAAACGACTTACAAGCTCCCAAATTTCCGTCGTCTTGGCCGAGCTTGAAATGTCATAATCTCCAAGGTTCTTGAGTTTTTGAATCAGCCAATCCGGCGCTAAATCTTTGTTATCGCTGAAAAACCAGTGAAGCATCTTTACCGCATCTCCGGGATCATAATATGTGAGATAAAGAGCGCTGG
This sequence comes from Parcubacteria group bacterium, assembly GCA_041662765.1. Lineage (GTDB taxonomy): Bacteria > Patescibacteriota > Minisyncoccia > Moranbacterales > UBA11712 > JAPLXD01. The sequence continues at coordinate 4,282 of JBAZRT010000008.1, read as the reverse complement.
GCGACATATAGACAACCGAAGAATTGTAATCGCTCGATCCCATGAAAGATATATTCTTTTCAACTGATCCGTTCTCCGGGTCAACGATCATCGCTGTATAAGTCGTATCCATCGGAACAACCGCCGCTGGATGATATATATCCGTGCATTTCACGGAAAAATCAGTTCCCTTGACGACAAGCGGTTTCAAGAGGCAAGACCTGTCATCGCCAAAATCTGTTTTGACGGCCAGATATATTTTTCCTTTGTACTCGCGCGCCCCAGCGATCGAAGTTGAACTTTTGAGCTCAATATTCCAAATTTCTTTTGGATTTTTTGGATCCGCCACGTCATAGCCGTATATTTTGCTCGCGTTTTGATTCCAATAATATCTTTCCGTCGGGATGACGACCAAAGTTTTTCCAGTAAGCAGCAGATCTCCGCTTTTGTCGAGTTTATAATCGACTTTGAGATCCGTCGGCGGAAAAGCTTTGATCATTTTCGTTCCGCCAGTCATCATGAGCGGCGAAAGTTCTCTTGATTCATCCGTTCTTCCAACCGTATCATCCATCGGCATGATTTGCGGCCGAGGCACTGAAAAATATACCTCTTTTCCATCAGTTTTCACCGCGTCCGGCTCGTCGATTCCAGCGACTTGAACATTTGTCTCTGACACGCGGCTCGGCCCCGCGCTCAATCCGGTGGTTTGCGGCATATTCGCCGCATCGCTACTCTTCACTGCCATTGTTTCAAGACCCGCTCCGCCTCCCCTGCCTCCGAAACCGGAACTGATATTCTTCGCCTTTTCGAGATAGTCTTTGAATTCCTGCTCCGACGCGAATTTTTTGATCTCGATATTTTTTTCTTTCGGGTTCACGATCCCTGTTCCCGAAGAAGCCGGACCGGACGATCGCTGATATTTGGAAAAAATGAAAACTATGCCAGCCAGAAAAACCGCAGCAATCAAAACGATCCAAAGATATTTCGAATTTGAATTTTGATTTGTGTTTTGTTCCTCGGGCATATTTTTATTTTATAATTTAATATCTCTCCCTTTTTTTAAAAGGGAGATTAAGGAGGATTTTATTCTTTGTTTCATTATACCACACAAAAAAATCCGGACAATCACAAAAAAACTGGGGCCTGCCGAACCGGCAAACCCCCAAAAGATGAGATCCTTCAATGAGAGACCGCTCTTAGTGAATGTTGCATTACTTCTTTTGAGCGCCGCAAATCTGTTTCACGCAAAATGGGAACGATCCTGATGCTGATCGTCCCTTTCTGCGCATCAAGGATCGTCACGCCGGGTCTACGCGACAGTTCTTCCGCTAGATCGAAATGCCCCGGTTTCTCCGAATCATAGATAACTCTGATTGTCACTGGATCGCGCGTCTCGGCATAGCCCATTTTTTAAGTTCTCTCTTGTTTATGGGATTTCCCCCTATTTTTTATCCCATTGAATCTCTAAAAACTATTACGAGATAAGAATTTGTAATATTTCAAAAAAGTTTTATTTTTTCGGGCTGCCGGGAATCGAACCCGGCCCACAAGACCCCCAGCCTTGTGTACTGCCGATATACTACAGCCCGTTTTATGAAATTATTTCGCGATTATGTCTATTTTTGCTTCATACTCGCCAATTCTTTTGCGTGCTGCTTCTCCATTTCAATAATTTCTTTCTTTAATCGGTCATTTTCTTCTTCAAATTTTACTGCTTCGTCTAGCAATGACTTCAACTCCTTCAACGCGCTTTCGGTCTTGTACTTAAATTCTCCCATATTTTTTTACCCTGTTTGATTCTGGCAAAACCAGGCCTCGCATAGCGAAGATTCAACAGGGTGAACTTACGAATTACACATTAAAAACTAGCACGGAAAAAGGAAAAGGGGAAGACGCGCTGGCCTTCCCCTTTGTTGAATGTTTTTGCCCTTATGCCTGGATACGCTGGCTACCGGGCGCTCATTTGCTGAGTATTGGCTGCTAAGCTTATCAGCCGGGGTATTTCGCGGCTTGGCCCTGCTATGCAAGGAGCATCCGGATTTTCCTTCGTCCGTCCTCCCGGACATTTCCTGTCTGCAATTTTTTTCCCGCAACGGCGCGTCCCTTCATACCTGTTACACAAACGACCATCACTCATAATGGCACTCTCCTTATTTTTTGACTAGATCAATATTTTACATTTCGGGCAGCTAAAGCGCCCTGTGGTTTCATCGTGCGTGGTTTCCCCGCCGCATGTGGTACATTGGCCTTTGTCAGGCGGGCTCGCGTTCGCTGGCTGAAATTTTCCCCTGTCTGCAACAAATGATGCATCCGGCATAACTTTTCTCCTCCCACGATTTGGTTGTTAAAAAACAAAAAACCTCGGTCTTTTTCGCCGAGGAGAGAGCTTGGTGTTCTTTGGCTTGGTTCTAGTTATTTATCTTATTGAACACTCTGCTTAGCGAAAAAGACATGGCTCCAAAAAAGAGCACGAATGCAAGCATAAACAGAATTAGGTTGTTCGCTAAAATAATCTTCATACCAGTCACTAGCTTACAAAATTATCGAGTATTCGTCAAGGCCGAGTTGTCCACAAATTGAAAACCGATCTCTGCCTCCATTTGAGATCGGCTATTTTGGTTTTGGGCTATTTTTAGCCTTATAGTCCAAAACCCTGCCAAAGCATTCTTTTTGAACATCGATAGGACACTCTTCTTCTATTCTCCGCTTGCATTGCATGAAGAGGTCGCATTTTGCGATGTTCGCCGCTCTTTTCAAGCCTGCCTTTTTGGATCCTGTGAGACCACAGTTCTCCAGATATTCAAAGCCGTCCCAGTTGATCTTTCCGTCCATTTCAGAAAATCCTCCTTCAATGAAAAATTTTATTAAAATTATTCGCTATAAATCACTTTGTATTTGATCACAACCGAATTTTCATTGATCTTTTCTACGCTGATCAGCTTCAAGTCCTGATCAAAATCCCCGCCGAAGATTCCAAGACCGTCGCCGAATATTTTCGGCTCAATGGTGAGCCAAATCTCGTCGATCAATTTCTTTTTCAAAAATTGGGTGTTGAGATAGGCTCCTCCTCCGAGAATTGCTGATTTGTATCCCTCAAGTTCCAATTCTTCCAAAACTTTTTCCACTTCTCCCGAAACCCATTTCACGTTTTTAATCTTAGCGGGATTTTTTTCGAGAGTGAAAACAACATTCAATCTGTCCGGCAAGGGTTTTGGAAAGGTCTTGAAGGTTTTTTCTCCCATCAGCACCACTCCGCACTCCTTTGTCGTCTCGAAAAAATATTTTTTGTCTTCTCGACTCGTCCAATCGGGAAAATGATCGCTCGTTTTCGCGATCTTCCCGTCTGCCGTCATCGCCATCATGAGAATAATTTTCATAAGCGCTTACTATAGCAAAACATTCGAGTTTTGAGAGTATTGCGTGCATCCGCCCGGCTTCGCCGGCGGATAGCCTACTCGAGAAACCGTATGTTTTGCGAATACTTCTAGAATAAACCTTTTATAACTCCCTCATCATCCACATCGATATTTTCCGCTGCCGGAACTTTGGGAAGTCCGGGCATCGTCATTATATCCCCTGCGATCGCCACGATGAAACCGGCGCCGTTCGACAATCGCAATTCCCGAATATTGAACGTGAAGTTTTCGGGACGGCCGAGCAACATGGGATCATCCGAAAGTGAATACTGGGTTTTTGCGACGCAAATCGGCACCTTATCAAGTTTCTCGTTTTCGAGCATTGAAATTTGCTTTTTCGCCTGTTCGGAAAAAGAGACTGATCCGGCGCCATATATAACTTTCGCAATAGTCTCGATTTTTTCCATGATAGATTTTTTCTCGTCGTAGAGCGTCTTGAATTCAGATTTTTCATTTTCAATCACATCCAAAACTGTCTTAGCAAGATCCATTCCTCCCTCCCCACCTCTTTCCCAAACATAAGAACAGGCAAATCGCGCTCCGAGGCTCCGAGTTTTTTCTTCTACTAATTTAATTTCCTCCTCCGTATCGGTCGGGAAAATATTGATTGCCACGACTGCCGGAACGCCAAATTTTTTCAAATTTTCCAGATGCTTTTCGAGGTTGGCTATTCCTTTCACGAGCGCATCAATATTTTCTGCCGTGAGATTTTCTTTTTCCACTCCTCCATTGTATTTGAGCGAGCGGATCGTCGCGACGATCACAACAGCGTCCGGCTTGAGATCTGCCAGCCGGCATTTGATATCAAAAAATTTTTCCGCCCCGAGATCGGCTCCGAAGCCCGCTTCTGTGATGGCAAAATCGCCGAGCTTCAAGGAATATTTCGT